>JANQQH010000107.1 GCA_028285025.1 Hyphomicrobiaceae bacterium
CTCCACATCATCAACCTTAGAGCGGTATATCCGGCAGATGAACTGCCCCCCACTGGGGCTTTCAATCACATGTTCTGAAGATCGATAAACCAAACAATCATGAGCCCGGCGATAAGCAATCAGATCTTCAATGGTGCCAATTTTTAAATCATGCCGTTTGGCAAATTCAATTAACTGAGGCAGACGGGCCATAGAGCCATCTTCATCCATCACCTCACAAATCACCCCTGAAGACCCTTTGCCAGCTAGCCGCGCGATATCAACCGCCGCCTCAGTATGGCCAGCACGCACCAAAACACCGCCCTCGCGCGCCCCAAGCGGAAAGACGTGACCTGGTGAGACAATATCATTCGGGTTAGATGACGGCGTGATCGCGACCTTAATGGTATGGGCTCTATCATGAGCTGAAATGCCGGTGCTAATGCCCTCGCGTGCTTCAATAGAAACAGTAAAAGCAGTCTGATTGCGCGCCTGGTTATGGCGCACCATATAATCAAGATCAAGCCGGTCCGCATCGCCGCCAGATAAAGCCAAACAAATCAACCCGCGGCCATGTTTAGCCATAAAATTAATAGCATCAGCGTCAGCCACTTGGGCCGGGATAATCAGATCGCCTTCATTCTCACGGTTTTCAGCGTCCACCAAAATGAACATACGCCCACGCGCGGCCTCTTGGATGATCTCTTCTATCGGTGAGACACCCTCAATACCCTGATTGCTTAGTACAGCTGGCTCATTCATAAGATCTTATTGAAACTCCATAAAAACACCGCTTACCCACCGGTTTGGGCAACTTGGGAGGCCCGCAAAGCATAACGAGCCAACAAATCAACCTCAATATTCAAGGGCGTACCCACGTGTGCATATTGCCAACAAGTGTGTGAAAACGTGTGCGGGATGATGTTAACATTAAAGCTGTTATCTTGCACCTCATTTACGGTCAAAGAGACACCGCCTAATGTCACAGATCCTTTTTGCGCAATATATATTTTTAACTCATCAGGACAATCAAGCGTAAAACGAATTGAATTGCCCTCATTGTTCTGACCGGTAATAGTGGCAATCCCATCAACATGGCCACTAACAATATGGCCACCAAATTCATCCCCCATTTTAAGGGCCCGTTCAAGGTTTATATTTTGCCCCGTCTGCCATTGGCTTAAAGTGGTAACGTTTAATGTTTCTGTCGAAACATCAACTGTAAAATTACAAATGCGATCGTCCACTGGCATTACATTTGTAACGGTTAAACAACAACCATCACACGCAATCGAAGCGCCAAGGTCTATGCTTGCCGCCTCATAATGGCAGGCAATTTCAAAACGCCCCCCCTCAATCGAGACGATGGAACCTATATCAGTGATAATTCCTGTAAACATGCCGCTCTTATGCCTTAAGAACCGTTTTGTTGGCAAGCCTCAATGCGCTGATAACAATAAATAACCGTCTCTTTAAGCTTTTCTTCTCTCGCCAAGGTAAACAGAGGGTGATTATGCACCCACCTTAAAGGCTGGTCATGAAAGGGCAAAACCCCGCCCGCTCCGATGTCTTGATCGCCTTTAAAAACCATCACTTCATCAACCAGATTTTGCTCAATAAATGATTTTGCAACACGCGGCCCCCCTTCAATCAACAAACGGGTAAGACCTTGAGCGGCCAGCTGCTCTAGCAAAGCCCTTAAATCCAATTGCTCACTCTTATCTAGAGGAACGTCAATAAAGTGCGGATCATTATCTGCATATTGTTTTTTTTGCTCCTCTGGCAAACCATGTTTGCAAACAATAATTGGCTGAAGCAGAGCACTCTTTTGTAATAATTTTAAGTCTTTGGGTAGTTTTAAATCTTTATCTAGGATAATTGGGATCGGACTACGAGTCTCAAGCCCATTCAGACGACAAGTTAAGGAGGGGTCATCAACAAGGGCGGTTTGGGTTCCCACCAAAATGGCATCCACTTCAGCGCGCAATAAAGCCCCTCTTTGCCTGGCCAATGCAGACGTCACCCAAGCTGGCCCCTTATCAGGCCCACTGTCCTGACCTTGCAAAATCAACTCATCCTTGCTCACCGCCATTTTTACAATCGTATAGGGACGCCGTTTGGTTTGACGCAAAAAATGCCCCGCATTGAGCTGATCAGCTTGGGTCACCAAAACACCAGTGGTAACCTCAATACCAGCGGCTTGCAAACAGGCAATGCCGCTCCCAAGCACCCGTTCATCTTGATCCGTTGAAGCAATAACCACCCGCTTGACCCCGGCTTTTATAATCGCTTGGGTGCAAGGCGGTGTTCTTCCTTGATGATTACATGGCTCTAGGGTGACATAAAGCGTGGCGCCTTTGGCCTTATCGCCAGCCATTTCAAGCACCTGAGGTTCCCCATGGGGAACCCCGCCAGGCCCAGTCACCGCACGCGCCAAAATAACATTGCCTTTTTCATGACCAACCAGAACAGCCCCAACCGAGGGGTTCGGAGCGGTTTGCCCCAAACCGCGCCGGGCCATTGCCAGCGCACTGGCCATATATTTTATATCTTCTGTTTGGCTCATAAGGCGTTACGATTATTCAGCCTCACCCTTTTCAGACAACTCATCCAACACATTTTCAAAATCAGCCGCTTCACGGAAATTGCGATAAACTGAGGCAAAGCGCACATAGGCCACTTCATCTAAAACCTTCAACCCATCCATCACCAAAGCGCCAATAT
>JANQQH010000109.1 GCA_028285025.1 Hyphomicrobiaceae bacterium
TAAATCAACCGTTACGCCCTGGCTGGAGCTTTCATAGGAGACAAGATCAAGCCCTTCCCCGCCATCAAGAATGTCAGCTCCTTGGCCGCCATCCAGGATGTCATCACCCATATTGCCTTGCAAGGTATCGATGCCATCATTGCCAAAGAATATATTTTGTTGATCATTGCCTGTTAGCGTGTCGTTAAAATTTGTGCCGATGATGCCTTCTATGCCTTCAATCGCATCGCCTTGCGCATCGCCGCCTGAGGCTTGATTGGTTTGCAAATCAACATTCACCGCGCCTTGAGACGGGAAGTAATTGATGAAATCGACCCCTGAGCCGCCACTGATCACATCAGCGCCGGGACCTCCTACTATCGTGTCATCTCCTGGGCCACCTGATAGGGTATCATCGCCTTGGCCGCCGGTCAGGGTGTCATCACCCACGCCGCCCTCCAGTTTATCATCACCTCCTTGGCCATCAATATTGTCATCGCCAGCCTGGCCTTCTACAACTTCATCGGTTTCATCACCCACATATACATCATCATCTTCTGCCATTGTGACAATGGGTCAACCGTTTTCTGGATCTATATTTGGAGCATTGTCTTGTTGAGGGCCTAATGTTTCATCTAGATTGCCGTCATTTGTTAGATAGGAAATCAGATTATTCTGCGCTGTCACATTGGCTGCATCTACCGTTGATGTAAAATCAATCCTTTCTGCGGCCACTTCGATTGGGCCTTCTAGAACAATCCCGAAATCTCCTTCTTGGAAATCGGCTAAGGTAATTTTTATTTTAGGCTCTATAAAGGTGTGAAAAATATTTGCTCCTATTTGTGTTGAGCCACCAAAAGGGGGAAGTGCTTTTTGATTTTCGTAAACAAAAATTTCAAGATCAGCCCCATTCATTTCATAAACAATGGCAAAGGGATCAAGATTATATTTAGCAAGAACATCATCCCCTGGTGTAACAAATTCCCCGCTTAGTATTGCAACTGTGTCCAGGAACGTTGATGAGAACCAATATTCTACATTACCATTTTGGTTTTGATCATAGATCATTGCCGGATTGATTACAGATTCGCCGTTTACATCTAAGATATCAATGTAACTGGCAACCCCTCCAAGTAAGGGAATTAATCGATCTTGCCCCTCAACCATTTGGCCGCCAAAAAGGCTTGCTCGTATAAACAATCGATCTTGAATATCTCCTGCAACAATAACTTTCTCGCCTTCATCAACAATGATTTTATCTGCCCCTAGCCCCCCTAAAATTAGGTCATTACCTTTGCCGGTGTCGATGGTATCGTCTCCTTGGTCTCCATCGATTAGGTCGTCTCCGTGCCCGGCAAAAACAAAATCATCGCCCAGCCCTGCCTGAATGACATCTTTTCCAGAAGTTCCGTTAATGGCATTGTTTAGAAACTGATTGAGGTTATATGTGTCATCAAATAGTGTCCCTACAATGTAGGTGGTGCTTTTTGATCCTGGTGTGAATAGGTCATCACCGATTGAGATTGAAAATTCGTACTCAGCCGTTTGGTAAAAATCTTCAAAAAATTGATCCGTTGCACTGCTTAATTCGTTGGCAGTTGCGTTAGCATCAAAAATTCCGCTTATACCAAAATTATCGATAAAATTGGTTACGACATCTAATGTATTATTGGCCAAAGGAATAGAAGCAGAGGCGGCGGAAATTAAATCGTAGGTGCCAGCAAGAGGTTTAAACTGATTAACTGTTTGATCGGTTAGCAGCCACTCTTTGTAGTAGGAATCAATACCTAGGAAAGGAAAAAGCAACGTTCCTGACCATGGGGTATAATTTTCTTGGAATATTTCGTTAAAAATTGCTCCGGCTATGGGGGCTGCATCAATTAAACCTAATCGCTCGATCGTTGGGGTTTGGCCTAACAATATATCGTTAATAAAATTGCGCGCGATTATGTTAGAGGCTTGGTTTAATACATCATCTGAAAGGGTTAAGCCGTAGCGTTGCTCATATTGGGTACGGGTATATTCTCTGATAAAGTGAGCTGAAAAGCCTTCACCGCTATTGACTTGTCCAGCACCGCTGATCCAGGTCCAGACATTTTCTTCCAAACCACCAACCGGCCTATCAAAAACCGTTCCTTCTTGGGTTAAAATATCATGGATGAGATCATAAACAGGGCGATATTTGCCTTTTTGAAAATCCGATAGTTGATTGACCTGATCAAAAGCTTGTGAAATTAGATCCAACTCATCTTGAGTAAACGAATATACCATATACACTTTCCACTTAACTCTGTTTGGTCGCCATTATCCTTCTGGACAGACCTGGTTGTAAGGAGGCCATCGCTCTCCTTCTATATTTTTGCATGTTTTATATTGCAGCTTATGGACGCTGCTTATGCTTGAAAAACTGAGCTTTAAGCATACCTAGACTTGGTTTTAACTGAACGAATTTGCAACTAAAAGGGGAATATTTTTTATGTATCATTCGAAATATTTATGACAATTTATTCAATTTTTAACAATTACTACAAATATTTAATTGAAAATAAATTGTACTCTATTGGTATTGTTTAAGTTTTTTTATTTTTGACAATTCTTCTCTTATGCAATTTTTAATTGTGTTCACAAAAACTATTTTCTTTCATATGCTCTTAAATTTTGTGGAATAACTGTGGATAAGCATTTTATAGCTTCACGTTATTTGGGGCTTTAAATTATTTTTTTAGCAGGTTTGTTTGCTCAGCTTTTAAGGCGGTTAGCAAGCCTATATGCTTCGTTAAATTATATGACCAGTGGCTGGATTTTGCTTTTCTGCGTTCGACTTGCAAAGCTCTTTGAATTTTATCTATGATTTTATGAGTGCCCGTTTGGGTATCGTCTTTTATCTGTGAGGGCCAAATGGCTATCAGACGAGGTAAGTCTTTTTGCCGATCATAGGTGAGGGCATTGAATGGGATGGTTTGATCCCTATTTTTACCTCCTATATCTTTAACAACTGCTTTCTTTTTTTTCTTCTTATTTTTTCTAACTCTGATTGAGTTGATATTTGCTTTTATCATTATCACCCTCTCGTTTTTACAGGCTCGTTTGATATTTTGAGCCCGTTATAGAGAGGGGGGATAGATTTTTTTGATTAGCAATGGTTCGGGAAAAGTATCATTTTGGTAACCAAATCTCACAAAGTTATCCCCGCTCGTCTATTTTACCATTACTATCGATGAATCAGGAATATATACCTATATTATGTGGAGACCGTATGCTTCGTTCAACTACAGTTGTCTATCCACCTCTTAGAAAGGGTTGGCTCAAAGCGAATGGATATTTTACTGATCAATCGAAAATTGAACTGATTTCTATTCTGGTTTCAGATGTTTTTCATGTGCCTGTTTATGTGTTGTTTCTTGCCCAAAGAGGAAAAGCAAAGCATGCTTTGGCGCGGCAAGTGGCGATGTATTTGCTGCATATCTGTTTGGGAAAAACTTTTTCAGATATTGGGCGTATTTTTGATCGTGACCGCACCACTGTCTCTCATGCTTGTCAGTTAATTGAAGACAGACGTGAAAATTTTAATATGGATTGGACACTTAGTTTATTGGAGCAATCTGTAAGCGCTTTACTTATACAAATGAGGGAAGATTAGATGGGTCAAAAAGCCATGCCACCACTTGCCCCAATTAAGGCTGAAAAACTGGTAAGCAAACTTTCACAAAATAAATATTTCATTGGTCGCTGTGGGGATTTAAACCTTAATGATGAATGGCTATTATTTTGCAAAAGCAAGACCGCGCGCTCAAGGCCCGTTGGTAAAATCGCGCTTGAGCTTATGCGGGACCTTATAAGTTCTGGGGTGCTTAAAGTTGTGCAAGACAAGGCCGAGCTGACAAAAGCTGGTCGCTCTTTTGTCAAGCGAGCTTTGGTTACCCATGACAACTGCCTTGGACAACATCAAACCCGCATTCATCAAACGGTTCATATTGATGGTATGTCCCAAGATTTACTTATTAATGCGGCTGAAAGCCCTTTAGCCTGGCTGGCCACACGCAAGGACCGCCAGGGGAAACCGATGATCGCATCCCATCAATTTACTGCTGGAGAGCGATTGCGGGCAGATTTTGAACAAGCCCATTTGTCATCTTGTGCCACCAGCAATTGGGATCGGATGGCTCAAATGCACAACAAACGAAAAGATGGCGCAGGGGCAAACTTAAGTGTTTCTGAAGTGGCGTGGGATGCCAAACAAAGGGTTCGCCGCGCGCTTGAAATGGTTGGCCCTGATTTTTCAGGCATATTGATTGATGTGTGTTGCGAGCAACGCGGGATAGAAGCGATTGAAAAGCAATATGGTTTGCCCAAGCGGTCTGGAAAGGTTGTTTTGCGTATGGCGCTTAATCAGCTTGCACGGCATTATGGTTTGTTATCAGACGATCAAGTGAGCCGGTCTATTGACAGCCGCATCTCTCATTGGGGGGCGTCCGATTACCGCCCGGTTATTGAAAGCTAAATCACATTACAGCCAGTGAACCATGATTATAAGGGGCTTTATTGCTATTTTAAGTTTTTGCCTTCGTATTTTTTTCTTTTCCATTCATCCTATGCAATGTTGTGATTGTCAGTGCTGGCAAGAAGGTCAAGGAAACAATGGCGGTTGCCAGAATACCGAAAAGAACAATGGCGCCAACCCCTCTGTAGAGTTCAGTGCCAGCGCCTGGGATGAAGACCAGCGGCGCAAGGCCGAAAATGGTGGTGATGGTGGACATGGCAATGGGGCGTAGTCTTGAAGAGACAGCTTCCATCACCGCTTCTTTGGTTGAAATGGCCCGTGTTCGCAAGTTGTAAAGCGCGCGGTCAACAATCAGTATAGGGTTGTTGACCACGGTGCCCATGAGGATCAAGAAACCGAGCATTGAGATCATATCAAAGGGTTGTTGGATGGCTTTGACGCCTATCTGCGGCAGCATCGCGCCGATCCAGTTCATCAATAAGAGACCGACAATGCCGCCTGCCACACCCAAGGGTATTGAAGTGATGATTAAGAACGGGTAGCCCCAATGGGTAAAGATGGCCACCAGCAACAAATAGATGATGATGACAGCAACAAAATAGTTGCCCATCAATGATTGACGGGTGGCGTTTAATTGATCGCTGGCGCCAGAGATATCCATGGTAATGCCTTGTGCCAACTGCCCGGTATCGCGCATATGATCGATTAAGTCTTTGCGCACAATCTCAACCCCGGTCTCCAACGGGACATTGGCAGGGGGGATGATATTAAGGGTGACGGTTCGTTTCGCGTTGATGCGTCTGATGGAGTTGGTGTCCACCGTCTCTTGCACTTTGGCCAGGGTGGATAAGGGCACGATGGTGCCTTG
>JANQQH010000113.1 GCA_028285025.1 Hyphomicrobiaceae bacterium
AAAGGCAATGGCGGCAATGGCGGCCGCAGTATAAGGCCCGATGCCGGGCAGGGTTTCCAGCTCCTCCGCAAAGATGGGAAATTTGCCTTGGTATTTTTCAACAATGATGTGGGCGCATTTATGCAAGTTTTTCGCCCGGCTATAATAGCCAAGACCGGCCCAGGCGCTTCTGATGTCTTCAATGTCAGCCTTAGCCAGCTCAAAAATGGTTGGCCAGGTTTGAGTGAATTTTAGAAAATAAGGAATGACGGTTTTAACCACGGTTTGCTGTAGCATGATTTCTGAGGGCCAAACGTGATAGGGGTTGGGCATTTGCCCTGGTTTGGCGCGCCAGGGGAGATCGCGTTGGTCTGTGTCATACCAAGCCAGCAGATTGGCGGCTATTTTTTTGCTGCAGAATGTGGTTGTGCCCTTTTGAAGAGCTTTATCCTCACAATTCACAGCCTTTGCTGACTTTGCCATCCCTGATGCCTTTCGCGAATCGACCTTTGAATGGTAAGAGATATTTGTAATAACGAAAAGACATTCTAGGCTCGTTGCCTATTCTTTTTGATTTGAAAGTGTTTCGTTTGATGTCGAAGAATAAACCTTATAAGGGCTCAGCCAAGACAATTGGGCATTTCATGTCCAATGTCACACGCCCTGTTTTTGAAAAATTTGGCTTTCAACGGGCCGCCTTGCTCACCGATTGGGAGAGCATTATTGGCACTCCGCTTTGTCATTTTACCGCGCCTGAAGAAATCAAATGGAATAATGCCACCAATGATTTGGCTGAGATTGAGCAGTATGGCCAAAAAAAGGGGGCTACTTTGGTGCTCCGGGTGGAAGGGCCGGCTGCTTTAGAGGTGCAGCACCAAGCGCCGCAGATTATTGAGCGCATCAATAGCTATTTTGGCTATCGAGCGATTGAAGATATTCGGATTTTGCAAGCGCCGCTTATGCGCTCTGGCCCCCAAGAACCTGTGAAACGCTTTGATCTTGATCAGCCTGTTGCCAATGAAACCAAATTAGATATGGTTGATGAGCGCATGGAAGGGGCTTTTAAGCGTTTATGGCGGGGTATTCAGACTCGGAAAATCCACAATCGCCAAAAAAAGTGAGACATTTGGCTTCATTTCAACAAAATTGATTTGGTTTTTTGTAGCAAAGCTTTACAAAAGGGCCTGGCTTTTTGTTAAAGCTGAAAAAAAGCAACCCCCATGTTTTCTTGATAACATGAAACAATTTAAAGGCGTAATTCATGACTGACGCGAGCGGATCTTCTCAAAATGGTTCAATGAAACTCATCTTAGGCTTGCTGGGTGCCCTTGTAATAGCGGGCCTTGTTTATGTGTTTTATTTTAAAGACACTGCCAAGGATCAAAATCAAGCCAGCGGGGAGCAGACCCAATTGGCTGATAATGTTATGGGCAAAGAGGATGCGCCTGTAACCATCATTGAATTTTCTTCTATGACATGCCCGCATTGTGCGATTTTCCATAAAGACACCCTGCCTGGACTGAAATCTAAATATATCGATACGGGCAAAGTGAAATATATTTTGCGTGAATTCCCGCTTGATCCATTGGCCGGTGCTGCCTTTATGCTTGGGCGCTGTTTGCCGAAAAAAGATAGCTATTTTGATTTTATTGATGTGCTTTATGCACGCCAGGATGAATGGGCAAGTGCCAAAGACCCAATCGAGGCTTTGAAAACGCTTGCCAAGCAAGCCGGGTTTACCGATGAGAGTTTTAAAGCGTGTTTGGATGATAAAGAACTTTACGGGAAAGTGTTGGCTGTGAAGAATAAAGGAACGGAAGAATTTCGCATTCGCTCAACGCCGACTTTCTTTATCAACGGCACCCGCCTTGAAGGGGCGCAGCCTTTGGCTGAATTTGAAAAACTGATTGAGCCAGTGCTTAAATAAAAGCCATAACAATTAGTGGTGTTGGGGATGAGGTTTTGTACAAACAGATCGTTATAACTGTTTTGATGGTTTTGGGGCTTGCTGGGTGTTCTGGTGAGCAATTCTCCTTAACGTCCAAACCCAAAGCCAACCCTGACATTGTTCATCTTGGTGCCAACGGCTTGCCCTCGCGTGAAGATTTGATGAGGGCTGGCCCGTTGGGGGAAAAATGGCTGGGCAAAGAAGATGCCCCGGTCACGGTGATTGAGTATATGTCTTTAACCTGCCCACATTGCCGTACCTTTCATTTGAAAACATTCCCTAAGTTTAAAGCCAATTATATTGATACTGGCAAAGTGCGCTATATTGTGCGTGAATTTCCTATTGGGCGCTCTGCTGGCAACGCCTCTATTGTCACCCGGTGCGGCAAGAAAGATCGCACCTTTAAACTGATTGACCTGTTCTTGAAAAATCAAAGCAAATGGGTGAGCCAGGAAGTGCGCACGGAAGCGATTTATGCTGTGGCCAAACCGTCTGGCTTAAGCCGGGCTGAATTTGACCACTGCATGAAGGATCAATCTTTAATTGATAGTTTGCAATGGGTGAAAAACCGGGGGCGGCAATTGGGGGTCAGCGGGACGCCGACCTTTTTTATCAATGGACAAAAGGTGCGAAAACCTCTCAGTTATGGGGAATTAAAAGCCCTTCTTGATCCACATTTGAGTTCATAAATTGATAGAGCGCTTTACAACCTTGAACCTCAATAGGCTCTAAAATTGCATATTACACAGCTGACATTACTTGGCTTTAAAAGCTTTGTTGAGCCCACTGAATTGTTGATCCGGCCAGGATTAACAGGGGTTGTTGGGCCCAATGGCTGTGGCAAATCCAATTTATTAGAAGCGCTGCGTTGGGTGATGGGCGAGACCTCTTATAAAGCGATGCGCGGCGGGGCGATGGACGATGTGATTTTTTCCGGCACGCAAAACCGCCCGGCGCGCAACAATGCGCAAGTGACCCTGATGATTGATAATTCGTCTCGCACAGCGCCGGCTGAATTTAATGATGAAGAAATGCTGGAAATTGTGCGTATCATTGAGCGTGGGCAAGGCTCTCGGTACCGGGTGAATGGGCGCGAGGCACGGGCCAAGGATGTGAAATTGCTGTTTGAAGATGCAGCAACCGGGGCGCGCTCGCATGCTTTGGTGCGCCAGGGGCAGATTGGTGAGATCGTCAATGCCAAACCACAAGCTCGGCGCCGGATTTTGGAAGATGCCGCTGGTATTGCCGGGCTGCATATGCGGCGCCATGAGGCGGAACTGCGGTTAAATGCGGCTGAAGATAATCTTGAGCGGTTGGCTGATTTAATCGGCCAGATGGATGCCCAACTTAACTCTTTAAAACGCCAAGCCAGGCATGCGGAGCGCTATAAAGAAATCGCTAAGAAGCTGCGCCAGTTTGAAGCTTTGGCTCTTTATTTAAAATGGCAAGCCCACGGCCAGAGCGTTGCAAAGGCTGAAGAAGATTTAAAAAGCGTGCTTGTTCGGGTAAGTGAGCAAACAACCCAAGAAACAGCCAACCTTGCAAAACGTGAAGAGTTGGTTGCCGCCCTTGCCCCCTTGCGCATGGCAGAGGCAAAAACTGCGGCTGGCTTAGAACGGTTAAGCGTTGAACGAGACGCCCTTGCCCAACAAGAAGAGCAAGCCCTTGCCCGGCAGGAAGAGCTGGCCGGTCAATTACAAGAGGCAAAAGCAGATCTGGCACGTGATGAGCATTTAATTGCAGAAGGCGAGCAAGTTTGCGCCCGACTGGAGGCGCAGATTGACGACATTAAAACCAACCTGGTTGCCTTAAGTACGACCTTGCAAGAAGCACAGAACAAAAAGCAAGACCAGGCAGCCACGCTTGCTGATGAAGAGGCTGGGTTAAACGAATTGCAAGATCAGGTTGCCACCGCACAAGCCAGCATGCGCAGTTTGCAGACTGACGTTGCTCGCCAAAGTGAGCGGGCGGCGCAAGCGCTTGCCCGCCAAGAGCAAATCTCGGCTGATTTAGACCGCTTAGCAAAAGACCAACCGCTTGAAGATGAAGCCCCTATCCTTTCCCAGATTGCTAAGACGGAAGCGGAAACCTTAGCTTTATCCACTCTAATTGAAGAGCTAGAGACCAAATTTGAAACCGAGCAAACCTCTTGTTCCGCTTTGCAAGCCCAAGTGAGCGAACAGGCCTTAAAATTGCGTTCTTTGGATACAGAAA
>JANQQH010000115.1 GCA_028285025.1 Hyphomicrobiaceae bacterium
GATGAACAACGAGGTTAAACCCTTTACGGCCGTCTTGCTTTTAAAGTTATAGCCTAGCATGACAACCCCGCCCACTTGCCCTGCGCGGATTTGGGCAGCCAGGCGTTTGGGGCCGGCTCCGTTGGCGCTAGAGCCTTGAAAGCCCATCATCAACATTTGGCCAATCATTTTGTTGAGTTGGTCATCAGCTCTGGCTTGGCTCAGTGTTACACTTAGAAGTAGGCAGGCGATTGCAATTAGTTTTAAAGGTAACGCACGCATTTCAGTTAAGCTCCTCACCACAACTCAATTGGTGGCTTTTTTGATTATCAAGACAGGTCTTTGATCTTTTCAGGTCTTATCGATATTTCTTGAGTGTGTGGGCCAGTTTAGCAATGGTTTTTTGATAAACTGTGGCGCGGTTCCATTTTTTAACCACTTCATAGTTTGCGCTGCCTTCCTCCCACCCTTGGCCGGCTTGCCAGCCATTGCCTTTAAACCAAGCAGCGGTTGAGGCCAGCGCGTCAGGCACGGAGCGATAAAGGTCACGGGTTTTATTGCCATCAAAGCTGACGGCATAGTCAACATAGCGGGTGGCTAAAAATTGTGTTTGGCCAATTTCACCGGCCCAGGCACCGCGCATTTGCCCTGGGGTTAAATCACCGCTCTCAATAATTTTAACGGCAGCTACTAGTTCTGCTGTGAAAAATTCTGTGCGGCGGCAATCATAAGCTAAGGTTGCCAAAGAGGTGATGATGGGGAGTTTGCCCATAAAATGGCCAAATGAGGTCTCTAGCCCCCAGATGGTGACCAGCATTTCTCGTTGCACACCATATTTCTTTTCAATGCGATCAAAAAGTTTGCGGTGTTTTTTAAATTTGCGTCGGGCAATCGGCACCATACCTTTTGTGCGCCGGGCATAAAATTTAGCAAAGCTTTGTTTGAATGATTTTTGGCCGCGGTCTAGGCGGATGACGCGGGTTGAGTATCTGACATTTTTAAAGGCAGCATTCAGTGTGTGGTTAGAAATGCCTTGTTGGCGCATATCGGCTTTAAATTGTTGCAGCCATTTGCCAAAACCGGCGCTGGTGTCGCCGCATTGTCTGGCGTTTGCTGTGCCTGTCAGGGTGAAAAAAATCATGAAAAAGATGAGTGTTCTGAACATGGTGTTGTGCCCGTTTTAATTTTTATGGCCTGACTTTATGGTAATTGCCTGATTTTGGCAATAAAGAGACTTTAGCTTATGAAAAATGCTTCTTATGAAAATTTAAGCGTTTGATTTTATCAATGCTTCCCTTCATTTTTTGTTAGATGGGGAGATTTTTGCTTTACGAAATGGACAAATTCATTCCTTAATTACCCTCATATGAATAAAAATAATATTGATTTAAAACTTGCAAAGATGGTTGGGGCATTATTTCGTCCCTGGCGTTGTCGAAATACTCCTGCTGATTTACTCCCTATTGAGAGTGACCCCCTTACCGTTATTACTGGGGCCACGGGCGGCATTGGGCAAGCTTTGGCCCATGAGCTGGCAAGCGCTGGGCATAATTTGTTGTTGCTTGGCCGTAATGAGGAAGGTTTGCAAGCTTTGTCTGACGCGTTAAAGGAAAAAAGTGACAAAACCATTTTAACGCTAGCTGTTGATTTATTGCGGGAAGATGCGGGGGCTTTTATTGAAACTGTTGTGCAAGAAAAAGGGTTTCATGTTGCTTGTTTGATTAATAATGCTGGGCTTGGGGAACCGGAGCACTTTTTAGAGTCTGACCCTGTGATGCTGAAAAAGGTGATGGATCTGAACATGCAAGTGCTCACCGGACTTAGCCATCACTTTTTATCT
>JANQQH010000133.1 GCA_028285025.1 Hyphomicrobiaceae bacterium
AGCAGACCCTTTTACAATTGGAATATCATCACCAGGGAAACCATACTCAGTTAGAAGCTCACGAATTTCCATTTCAACAAGCTCAAGCAGCTCTTCATCGTCCACTTGGTCAACTTTGTTCATGAACACAACAAGCGCTGGCACACCAACTTGACGAGCAAGCAAAATGTGTTCCCGTGTTTGAGGCAGGGGGCCATCAGCTGATGACACAACAAGAATGCCGCCATCCATCTGAGCCGCACCAGTGATCATATTTTTCACATAGTCAGCATGGCCTGGGCAGTCAACGTGAGCATAGTGACGGTTTTCAGTTTCATATTCCACATGCGCTGTAGAAATAGTAATACCGCGTTCACGTTCTTCAGGGGCATTATCGATATCTGAATAATCTTGGGCTTCAGCACCACCAGCTTCAGCAAGCACTTTCGTGATCGCAGCTGTTAGTGTTGTTTTACCATGGTCAACGTGACCGATGGTACCAATATTCACGTGTGGTTTAGTACGCTCAAATTTTTCCTTGGCCATCTTGGCTCTCCATTTTTCAGTCTTTTTGTGCTCTTTCAAAACACGCTTTAAACGAAACTACTACTCAATCTCTTACACAAAGTGCTTTAAGCAAATTTGGCCTGAACTTCGTCAGCCACCGCTTGCGGCACTTGGGCATAGTGATCAAATTGCATTGTAAATTGGGCACGGCCCTGACTTTGCGACCGCAAAGTGTTCACATAACCAAACATGTTGGCCAATGGCACCATTGCATTCACAACAAGGGCATTACCGCGTTGTTCCTGGCCTTGCACCTGACCACGACGGCTGTTCAAGTCGCCCATAATGCCACCCAAATATTCTTCAGGTGTCACAACCTCAACCTTCATAATAGGCTCAAGAAGTTTTGGACCAGCTTGCTTGGCTCCATCGCGAAAACCGGCACGACCGGCAATTTCAAACGCCATCACAGAACTATCAACATCGTGATAAGCACCATCTGTCAGCGTCACCATAACGTCAAGCATTGGGAAGCCAGCCAGAATACCATTATCCATTACAGACTTAATGCCCTTTTCAACACCAGGGATATATTCTTTCGGCACATTACCGCCAACAACTTTACTTTCAAAAACAAAACCTGAATTGGCCTCACCAGGCTCAATTGTCATTTTCACACGAGCAAACTGACCAGAACCACCAGATTGTTTCTTATGGGTATAATCAACTTCAGCTGACTGAGTTAAAGTCTCCCGGTAAGCCACTTGTGGCTGACCGATATTGGCCTCAACACCAAACTCACGCTTCATACGATCAACAAGAATATCAAGGTGAAGCTCACCCATACCCTTCAAAATTGTTTGCCCAGACTCTTCATCAGAAGACACACGGAAAGAAGGATCTTCTTGCGCCAAACGGTTTAACGCCACACCCAATTTTTCCTGGTCACCTTTTGATTTAGGCTCAACAGCAATCTCAATAACAGGATCAGGAAATTCCATCCGCTCCAGAATAACCGGTGATGATTGAATGCAAAGCGTATCGCCCGTCGTCACATCTTTCAAACCTGCGATCGCAACAATATCTCCAGCATACGCTTCCTTGATATCTTCACGGTCATTTGAATGCATTAACAACATCCGACCAACACGCTCTTTTTTATCTTTGACTGAGTTCAGCAAAGTCATACCAGATTCAACTTTACCAGAGTAAATGCGACAGAAAGTCAAAGACCCAACAAACGGGTCATTCATAATTTTAAAGGCCAACATTGATAGCGGCTCATCATCAGATGCCACACGAACTGTTTCTTCTTCAGTCTTAACATCAATGCCTTTAATTGAAGGAATATCAACCGGTGAAGGCAAATAATCGACAACAGCATCAAGCAATGGCTGAACACCCTTGTTCTTAAAGGCAGTACCACAAAGAATCGGATGGAAAGCAATATCAATTGTGCCCCGGCGGATCAATTCCTTGATCTTGGCTTCATCAGGCTCATTACCTTCTAGGTAAGCTTCCATTGCATCTTCATCAAGCTCAACAAGCGTCTCGATCATTTTCTCGCGATACTCGGCCGCCTTTTCAGCAAGCTCTGCAGGGATCTCAGTTTCATTAAACTTAGCGCCAAGAGATTCCTCTTCCCAGACGATCGCCTTCATTGCGACAAGGTCAATAACACCCAAGAAATCATTTTCAGCACCAATAGGAAGCTGAATTGGCAAAGCATTCGCGCCAAGACGATCTTCAACCATAGCAACTGAATTATAAAAATCAGCGCCCAGCTTATCCATCTTATTTACAAAAATCATTCGCGGCACTTCATAACGCTCAGCTTGACGCCAAACAGTTTCTGTTTGCGGCTCAACACCAGCGTTCGCATCAAGCAAAGCAACCGCACCATCAAGCACACGCAAAGAGCGCTCAACCTCAATGGTAAAGTCCACGTGACCAGGCGTATCAATGATATTTAGGCGCTTGTCATTCCAAAAACAAGTGGTCGCAGCTGACGTGATGGTAATCCCACGCTCTTGCTCCTGCTCCATCCAGTCCATCGTGGCAGCACCATCATGAACCTCACCAATTTTATGGCTTTTACCAGTGTAATAAAGCACACGCTCTGTGGTCGTGGTTTTACCCGCATCAATATGCGCCATAATGCCAAAGTTACGATAGTCTTCAATTTTATAGTCGCGGCCCATTGGTCCGATCCTTCAAAAAAAGTCTTTAAAATAATTACCAGCGATAGTGAGAAAATGCCCGGTTAGCCTCAGCCATACGGTGCGTATCTTCCCGCTTCTTAACAGCAGAACCACGGTTATTTGCAGCATCCATCAACTCACC
Organism: Hyphomicrobiaceae bacterium; assembly: GCA_028285025.1. GTDB lineage: Bacteria > Pseudomonadota > Alphaproteobacteria > Rhizobiales > HXMU1428-3 > HXMU1428-3. Next base: position 2,830 of record JANQQH010000133.1, read on the forward strand.
GGACAAACGCTCAACCATAGTGTTTTCATTGCGCCCACGCGCAGCTGAGATCAACCAACGAATAGCCAACGCCTTCTTGCGCTCAGCACGAACCTCAACAGGCACCTGATAAGTCGCCCCGCCTACACGGCGAGAACGAACCTCAATAGCAGGGCTCACATTTTCCAAAGCCTGATGAAACAATTCAACAGGGTCCGTCTTAGCCTTATCCTCAATACGATCAAGGGCGCCATACACAATGCGCTCAGCAACTGACTTCTTGCCATGCTGCATGATCGAATTCATGAACTTCGTCAAAACGACATCCCCAAACTTCGGATCAGGAATGATATCTCTTTTTTCTGCTCTGTGGCGGCGTGACATTCAAGCTCTCCCAGCCAATAAATCTCTTTAATAATACAAACGCCCCTTACTTAGGACGCTTCGCTCCATATTTCGAACGGCGCTGCTTTCTGTCTGCAACACCTTGCGTATCCAACACACCGCGCAAAATGTGATAGCGCACACCCGGCAAGTCTTTCACCCGGCCACCGCGAATAAGCACAACAGAGTGCTCTTGCAAATTGTGCCCCACACCAGGAATATAGCTGGTCACCTCAAAGCCATTCGACAACCGCACCCGCGCAACTTTACGCATGGCCGAGTTTGGCTTCTTAGGTGTGGTTGTATAAACCCGTGTACACACACCGCGCTTTTGCGGACAAGCTTCCATGGCAGGAACTTTGTTTCTTTTCACCTGCGGCTTGCGCGACTTTCTAACAAGCTGTTGTATTGTAGGCATGAGCCAAAATCCAATTCTTTAACGCCTTTTTTAGTAGGACCCACTCCCACAACAAGGCTTTGCCTCAACTCACTCTTGAAACTCTTTTTCAAGATCTTGATATGCACCAAACGTAAAGCCGGACCTCATTTGGCAAAGCCCACCCAGTTGCGGGGATTGCCAAAGGCCCAACAGACAACATCAGAGGATCAACAAGCAGATCGCTTTAAAATAAGCCAATCATCACTTAGCTTAATACAGCCTAAAGCCCCTACAAGGGATCATGGTCTCTCATGTAATTTTGGTTTCTAACAGCAGTGTTTAAGCTCTTAATCGCCCACCTTTTTTGAAAAAAGCTCTCAGGGTGCGCCCCTAATTGACGACGTTAAATCACTTACGACCTGTTGTGAGTTGGCTGGAACATATATAGGGTTTGCTCATTCGTCAACAGTTAACAACACGAAAATGTCATTTTTTTCAAACCTCTTGACCATTTATAGTTATTTTTCTCAAAGCTCGTGATTGAAAAACGAAAAGTCGCAAGCCCAAATCGCCAAAAACGAGCCACTTTAATGACACAATCACCTAATGAAAAAACAACCCAAACACGCATTGAGATGCCTGGGCTGCTGTGATGGTAAAAACAAGATTTACTGACGAAACATCTCTGTTTCAATGATAATATCAACCTTATCACCTGTCATTGGCACAAACAGTCCCATACCAAAATCAGACCGTTTCACAGACGTTCTGGCAGAAAAGGCCGCCACATAAACATCTTTATATTTAGGGTTGAACTTACCAAGCGGATGTGGCTGATCGATAATATAAGTCATATCCAGCACCACCGGTTTGGTTTTCCCCTTGATGGTCAAATCGCCTGCAACTTTAAATTTTTTGCCAGAGACCTTTTGCACCTCGGTGCTTTTAAATGTGATACTAGGAAATTGAGCCGAATTGAAAAAGTCTTTGCTCCTTAAATGCTTGTCAAATTCCTTCACACCGGTATCAACGCTATTCACATCAATCGTCACATCCACAGAACTTTTGGCCGGCGCTGTCTTATCCATAATCACATTGCCAGTAACTTTTTTAAACTGACCATAGGCGCGCGACATGCCCAAATGCTGATAGGAAAAAATAACCTCAGTATGCGTGGGATCAAACGTATAAGTTTGAGGTTCCGCCAAAGCAACACTTGGAGCAAACCCACCAAAGGTGGTCCCAATTAAAAGAGTGGCAATTGCTAAAAGTTTTTTCATAAACATTTCCTCCATAACTTTTAATTCTATCACTTGCATACAATGTTAAGAAAAATTATTACTGTTTTATGGCGTGAATATCGATTGTTAAAGTCACCTCATCATCCAACACTTGTGTACTGGCCCACTCACCTTGGCCAATACCATAAGCTGTACGACTCATAATGGCTTTACCCGTCGCCTTTATGGTTTCTTTTTTTATTTTTTCATCATTAGATTTAATGATAAGCAAATCAACCGTGAGCGGCTTAGATATAGCCTTAATCGTCAAAGTGCCATTTAAGCGGTATTTATTTGCTCCTAAACTTTCAAAAGCTTCAGCATAAAACTTAGCTGTTTGATGAGCTTGCACATCAAACCAAGACGAAGACAATAATGTTTGTTCAATCATTTGTGTTCCAAGCGACAAAGACGCCACATCAACAATGACTTCAACTTTCGCCTTTGCAGGCGCATCAGGGTCAAATTTTAACCGGTTTAACAGCAACGATTTAAAAACACCCGTTGTCGGGCTTGATTTCTGGGTTGCGGTAAATTCAAGTTTACTTGTCTTTTGATCAACCACCCATTGAGTATGGGCAGATTTAGTTGTTTGAAAAACGCCCGGTTTGTCCTGCTGTTGTATTTCGGCAAGCTCAGGTGCTGCTTGAGGTGGGTTTATCACTGTTGAATAAACAATCAGACCAATCCCAGCCAACAACGCCCCCGCTAACAAACCCATATGAACAAATGAAGGGGCCATCTTTTGTAAAATACGGTCTTGCCAAACTTTATGATGCAAAACCACCGCACCAATATGCCCAATAAGCAAAAACAAAAGTGCAAAAGCACCAAGCTTGTGCAACAGGGCCAACACATCTGAAAACGCTTCATCTTTGCTCATTAAGTTTGGAAGAGGCAAAACTTCAAACAACACGATTTCAAAACCAGCAGTGGAACTGCGCAACCAGCCAATCAAGGGAATAACAATAAGCAAAAGATAAAGCCCAATATGCCCCACCTTTGCCAGCAAATGAATAAAGGCAGGAACTTGGGGCCCCTCACTTTTGGGCGGAAAAGAAACAAAGCGCCAAGCCAACCTGAAAACAACCAACGCTAAAACCGTAATGCCAATCCATTTATGCCAAGCATAAAGCGTGAGCTTTAACTCAGACACAGGCAGCTCGGTCATGAACAGCCCCAAAACAAACAGACACAAAATCAAAGGCACCATTAGCCAATGAAATTGCCTTGACAGCCAGTTATAACACTTTACCTGATCCTGCATCAAGAATTTGTCCTAGCCTTTAACAAGTCCTAAAACGCCAAATAAACACCATGAAAGATATGCAAAAACCTTCACAGCATTAACAAACATATTGGTTATACGAAAAGTTAGATCAAAATCAGTCAAAAAAAAGCCGCCTAGTTCAAGGCGGCTTTTTAAAATATTACTCAACAGGGGCCCCATCCTCAGCAGGGGCTTCCGGGATAATCACCTCATCAGGTTCAGCTCCCGCCATAGACGGCATCTCCACATCGTGCGCCGCTTCTTTTTCTTTCAAGATTAGTTCATCACGGGTCTGGCTGATCCGGCGCATACGAGACAGCATGCCACCTGTACCAGCCGGTATAAGACGACCGACAATCACATTTTCTTTCAAGCCTTCAAGCGTATCAGATTTGCCCGATACAGCCGCCTCAGTCAGCACACGCGTTGTCTCCTGGAAGGAGGCTGCAGAAATAAAGCTCTTCGTCTGCAAGCTGGCTTTCGTAATCCCAAGAAGAACCGGGCTCCCTTTGGCTGGCTCTTTGCCCGCCTCAATCGCTGCCTGATTGTTATCTTCAAATTCATAACGATCAACTTGCTCGCCTTTGAGCATGTTGGTCCCGCCAACCTCTTCCACTTCGATTTTTTGCAACATTTGGCGCACAATCACTTCAATATGCTTGTCGTTAATCGTCACACCTTGCAAGCGATACACATCTTGAATTTCATTAACCAGATAAGTGGCTAACTCTTCAACCCCTTTAATCGCCAAAATATCATGCGGTGCCGGGTGACCATCAAGCAGATATTCACCCTTTTCAATCCGATCACCTTCTTGAACAGACAAATGCTTGCCCTTAGGGATCAGATATTCCGAAGGCTCTTGAGTTTCATCATCAGGTATAATGGCAATCCGGCGCTTGTTTTTATAATCACGCCCAAATTCAACAGTACCTGAAATTTCAGCAATAATCGCATGATCTTTAGGCCGGCGCGCTTCAAACAATTCAGCCACACGCGGCAGACCACCGGTAATATCTTTGGTCTTGGCACTCTCTAGCGGGATCCGCGCCAACACATCACCTGCTTTCACTTTGCTGCCAGGATCAACGGACAACACCGCCTCAACAGAAAGCAACGAACGCGCTTCACCGCCCCGGCCAAGCTTTTTAATCTTGCCCTTATCATCATTAACAATGATAGCCGGTTTCAGATTATCACCGCGCGGGCTTGCCCGCCAATCAATAATCACACGGTTGGCAATACCAGTTGATTCATCAAACTGCTCATCAACAGAAATACCGTCAGTCAGATCTTCAAATTCAACAACACCATCCACTTCGCACAAAATTGGGCGGGTATAAGGGTCCCATTCAGCAATCCGCTGACCGCGCTTGATTTTATCACCTTGGTCAACTTTCAGATGCGCGCCTTGTTGAATTTTATGGGCTGCCAACTCATTGCCATCACCATCAACAATGGTAATGGTCATATTCCGGCCCATCGCCACAAGACGTTTCTGGCTATCACGCGCAATGTTTTTATTGCGAATTTCAATGATGCCATCATAGTTGGCCTCAATAAATGAGCTATCAACCACTTGCGCGGTACCACCAATATGGAATGTACGCATGGTCAACTGCGTGCCAGGCTCACCAATTGACTGAGCCGCAATCACACCAACCGCTTCACCTAAGTTAACCGGGGTCCCGCGCGCCAAGTCACGACCATAACATTTCGCACACACACCATTACGTGTTTCACATGTCAGAACAGAGCGAATCTTAATCTCTTGAATACTCGATTGATCAAGCGCGGCGGCATGATGCTCTTCAAGCAATTGGCCAGCTTTAATCATCACTTCGCCCGTTTCTGGATCAATCACATCTTCAGCAACTGTACGCCCTAGCGCGCGATCACCTAGAGACACGATCACTTCACCCGCATCAACAGCAGCAGAAACACTAATGCCTTTGTCAGTACCACAATCAAGCTCATTGATGATGCTGTCTTGTGCCACGTCAACCAACCGGCGTGTCAGATAACCAGAGTTGGCTGTCTTTAACGCGGTATCAGCAAGTCCTTTGCGCGCCCCGTGAGTAGAGTTAAAGTATTCAAGAACGCTCAAACCTTCTTTAAAGTTAGAGATAATGGGCGTTTCAATAATCTCACCAGATGGTTTGGCCATAAGACCGCGCATACCAGCAAGCTGCTTCATTTGTGCAGGTGAACCACGCGCACCAGAATGAGCCATCATATAAACCGAGTTGGTCGGAATGATCCGCTTCGTTTCCTCATCAATCTGAACCGCAGAAATCCGGTCCATCATTTCAGTGGCCACTTTATCGGTACACTTGGCCCAAGCATCAACAACCTTGTTATATTTCTCACCCTGGGTGATCAAACCATCATTATATTGCTGCTCATACTCCCGGGTCAGGTCTGACGTTTGCTCCACAATAGTCTCTTTGGTATTAGGAATCACCATGTCATCCTTACCAAAGGAGATGCCCGCCAAACAGGCATGTTTAAAGCCCATTTGCATAATCCGGTCACAGAAAATAACGGATTCTTTTTGCCCGCAATTACGATAAACCGCATCGATCATGCCAGAAATTTCTTTCTTGGTGAGCATGCGATTAACAAGATCAAACGAGACACCAGGCTGGCGCGGCAACAATTCGCCCAATAACATCCGCCCAGGTGTGGTTTCATAAATCTCAGAAACCTCGTTATGATCCTCATCGACAAAACTAAACCGGCCCTTAATTTTTGTATGCAGGGTCACAACACCATTATCCAAAGCATGGCGAATTTCAGCCACAGAGCCAAAAACCATACCTTCACCAGGTTCGTTGTCGTAAATCAAAGACAAGTAATAAAGACCGAGCACAATATCTTGTGATGGCACAATAATCGGCGCGCCATTGGCAGGATGCAACACATTGTTGGTTGACATCATCAACACCCGCGCTTCCAATTGCGCTTCCAGGGAAAGCGGCACGTGCACCGCCATTTGGTCCCCGTCAAAGTCAGCATTAAAGGCCGCACACACAAGCGGATGCAATTGAATGGCCTTACCTTCCACCAACACCGGCTCAAACGCCTGAATGCCCAAACGGTGCAACGTTGGCGCCCGGTTCAACAGCACAGGGTGCTCACGGATCACCTCATCTAAGATGTCCCAAACCTCTGGCTTTTCTTTCTCAACCAGTTTTTTAGCCTGTTTAACGGTCGAGGCATAGCCCTTGGCATCTAGCCGCGAATAGATAAACGGTTTGAACAGCTCCAGCGCCATTTTCTTAGGCAAACCACATTGGTGCAATTTCAGTTCAGGACCAACCACAATCACAGAACGGCCTGAATAATCAACCCGTTTACCAAGCAAGTTCTGACGGAACCGGCCTTGTTTACCTTTGAGCATGTCAGACAAAGATTTCAGCGGGCGTTTATTGGCCCCTGTAATCACCCGACCGCGACGGCCATTGTCAAACAACGCATCAACAGATTCTTGCAGCATGCGCTTTTCATTGCGAATGATGATATCAGGCGCGCGCAAATCAATCAGACGTTTCAAGCGGTTATTCCGGTTAATCACCCGGCGATAAAGATCATTCAAGTCAGAAGTGGCAAACCGGCCCCCATCCAGCGGCACCAACGGGCGCAGCTCTGGCGGGATAACCGGCACAACGGTCAAGATCATCCATTCAGGCCGGTTGCCAGAATGAATAAACGCCTCAACAACCTTCAAACGCTTGGCCAATTTTTTCGGCTTTAATTCCGTTGTGGCCTCTGCAATCTCACGGCGCAACTGCTCAGCAATGGCTTCTAAATCCATGCCCATCAAAATTTCGCGAATGGCCTCAGCACCAATACCAGCAGTAAAGGCATCTTCACCATACTCGTCTTGCGCCGCCATATACTCTTCTTCAGACAGCAGCTGACCTTCTTGGAACGGGGTGATGCCCGCCTCAATAACGATATAGCTTTCAAAATAAAGCACGCGCTCTAAATCTTTCAGCGTCATGTCCAAAAGCTGGCCAATGCGTGATGGCAAGGATTTTAAGAACCAGATGTGAGCAACAGGTGCAGCCAACTCAATATGGCCCATGCGTTCCCGGCGCACTTTGGTCAAGGTCACTTCAACGCCGCATTTTTCACAAATAACGCCTTTATATTTCATGCGCTTATATTTACCGCACAAACATTCATAATCTTTGGTCGGTCCAAAGATGCGCG
>JANQQH010000152.1 GCA_028285025.1 Hyphomicrobiaceae bacterium
GACAAAAGAAAGCTTTAGATGTATGTGTTGCTGAGTTGGGCTATGGCAAGCGGGCGCGATGTGACCATTATGCGAGAATTGCTGTGGCTCAAAACACCAGCCGGGTGAAAGCTTCATGCCGCATTGTAGACAAGCAACGCTGGAGCAAGGCGTACAAAAATCATTTTAGATGGTGTTTAACGGCTAAAAAGAAAGAAACACATTCTGAGCAAGCCGCACGCGAAGCAGCATTGAGGCAATGTTATTCCTATAAAAAAGTAACCTCTGGCCCATGTCACGATTACGCTGAATTAGCAATCAATCATTTTCGCAAAAACATTGCTAAGGGCTGCGACTTACATGGACCACGTTGGCACAACAATTATCGCCGCCATGTAAGTTGGTGCCGTCGTGCTGGACCAAAACAACGTTCAAAAGAGGCCAATAAGCGCAGATTGACGCTCAAGACATGTCGTTTATTTGGTAAAATTGGCGTCCAATGGCGTTAATTACGTGCCGGTATTTTTTTTAATTTTATATAAAAAATTTTTAAAAGCGCCCCGTCCATCGTAACGGGGCGTTTTTATTTCAAAGCTTGATAGCCAGCATTAAAACCACTTAAAGAAACGGGGAACCCGATACCAACTTCTGGGGTTTGAAAAATAATAAAGACAGCATTTTTGCCAGTTTTGAATTTTGAAACGATTTGGTCAGTGACCACCACTTCAGCAATGCACCCAATTTTACCGCATTTCATAAACGGCGCATGCCCCATATCTGCGCTATCAATTTTTAATCCAAGACCCGTAGGCAGCAAGACGCCTAAAGGGGCCACTACCCGCAAAACTTCTTTTTTATTGCTGCGTGAACGCAGGAAAATGACACGCAAGCTGTAATTTGGTCGGGTTTCATCGGTCACATCTTGCACAAGGGCACATTTTTCAGCAGTTGCACCAGGTGGGGTACCACAACTAACATGCCAATGACCAAATGTTTGGCGCACTTTGAATGACTCGGCCTTCAATGGGGTGATAACATCCGCCAGGCATGCAAATAAAGCGAAGGATAAAACCAAATAGATCCCAAATGTAGCGTTTTTGGTAATTTTGAACAATTTGGGTCTCCAAGGGTTGAAAAAGCGCTTAGCGGTACACTTCATAATCTTTAAAGCTCCATCTTAGTCTTTTATGGACGTATATTTTTTTTGCTTAAAATTGAATTAATAGGTCCTGAGCCTAAAAACAATCATGAAATGGCAAACAATTTCGTTTCTGCGGACATTTTAACGTGTTTATTGAATTTATGCATTGTTTGTCTGTTTCTTCTCCACGCTTAAAGTTTGGCGTTTATTTAACAGATCGCTGGAAATTCAGGCTAAAGTTGGACCCTACGATTATTTGTCATTAGCCCTTTTGCCTAAAAGGAGTTATTTTTGTGTTGCCAAAAAGGGGTATTTTCAGCTTTTTTTCCTCTGCGACAAAGGAAAAGTTCTTATGTGGAGTTGCCAAAGGGCTTGATAGGATGTAAAGCATAATTTCAAACATGAAACAGCCCATTGTCAAATAATGTTGGCAAACCTATGGCAATTACCTGTAAAGGTTTTTGGCTAACTTACGTGTTTCTGTTTTGTCGGGCCTTTTTTAAGATAGCGCAGCTCTTGAGGCCTAAAAGGTTTTAAAATGCCAACAAAATAAATAAAAATTAGCTGCAGGGGTGGTCTTCATCATTGGCCTTTCTAGTTGGTTTTTAGCGCACTTATAAGTTAGCTTGGGCTTAATTCAGTCTTGGCAAGGCAAAGTTTAATTTCAGGGAGCTATTTGATGGACTTGGGGTTCAAAAATAAAATCAGACTTATAGCTGTGGCTTTTGGTTCTGTTTTAATAATGATATCAGGCTTTTCTGCCCCGGCTTTTGCCGAACAGGGGCATGCGAAGGAATGGCAGTTGGGATTATCAAAATCTGTCACCCCGATTATGGACCAAATTATTGAATTTCATAATTTACTTTTAATCATCATCACCGTGATATCAATATTTGTATTGGCATTGTTACTATATGTCATGATAAAGTTTAATGAAAAAGCCAATCCAGTCCCGTCCAAAACGAGCCATAGTACGGCGCTTGAGTTTGCTTGGACAGTGGTGCCGATCTTAATTTTAGTTTTTATCTCAATTCCTTCCTGGCGGTTGCTTTCAGCCCAATATGATTTTCCCAAAGCAGATGTGACAATAAAAGCCATTGGCCAACAATGGTATTGGGATTATGAATATCTAGATCTTGATGAAGAGATTTTCTTTAGTGCCAACCGTGTCGAAGACAGTGACTTAAAGCCTGGGCAACCACGACTATTGGCAACAGATTATGCCATGGTGGTGCCGGTCAATAAAGTGGTCCATGTGTTGCTAACAGCTGACCCAACAGGGGTTATCCATAACTGGACTGTTCCAAGTTTTGGGGTCAAAGCAGATGCGGTGCCAGGCCGAGTTACTAGAGTTTGGTTTAAAGCCCGCAAGACAGGCACGTATTACGGTCAGTGTTCTGAGTTGTGCGGTAAAGACCATGCCTTCATGCCAATTGAAGTGAAAGTGGTCACTGAAAAAGAATATAAAAACTGGTTGAAATGGGCCGCTGAAGAGCATGCCAACAAGGATAGCATTGATGATGGCGTGCACTTTGCGATTAAAAAGCAAGAGCAAGGCTCTGCTATCGTTAAACTGGTGAACAAATAAAATATAAAAATAATAGAGTATTTCTTGAAAAATTTTTAGGAGATTGTTGATGGCACATGCAGGAGCTGATCATATGGATGATCATAAACCCGGCTTCATTTCTCGTTGGTTCTTTTCTACAAACCATAAAGATATCGGTACACTGTATTTATTATTTGCCATTGTGGCAGGTTTAATTGGCGGGGCCTTATCTGTGGGTATGCGCCTTGAGTTGCAAGAACCAGGGATGCAATATTTTAACAACCCACATCTGTTTAACGTGTTTACCACGGCACACGGTCTTATCATGGTTTTTTTCATGGTCATGCCAGCCATGATTGGTGGTTTTGGTAACTGGTTTGTGCCTCTAATGATTGGTGCGCCAGATATGGCCTTCCCAAGGATGAACAATATTTCATTCTGGTTATTGCCGGCCGCTTTTGCCCTTTTGGTGCTCTCTTTATTTCAGCCCCAAGGTGATTCTTATGGTGTTGGTGCCGGTTGGACTGTTTATGCGCCATTGTCGACCACTGGCTCAAGCGGGGCAGGCATGGATTATGCGATTTTGTCACTACACTTAGCAGGCGCCGGCTCTATTCTTGGGGCGATTAACTTCATCACCACGATCTTTAATATGCGCGCACCAGGCATGACGCTGCATAAAATGCCATTATTTGTATGGTCCGTGCTTGTAACAGCATTTTTATTGCTATTGTCTTTGCCAGTATTGGCCGGTGCCATCACAATGTTACTCACAGATCGTAATTTTGGCACATCCTTTTTTAGTCCTGAAGGGGGCGGGGATCCTCTTTTATACCAGCACTTGTTCTGGTTCTTCGGTCACCCTGAAGTGTATATTTTGATCTTGCCTGGTTTTGGTATTATTTCTCAGATCGTTTCAACATTTTCGAAAAAACCTGTCTTTGGTTATTTAGGCATGGCTTACGCCATGGTTGCAATTGGTTTGGTTGGCTTTATTGTGTGGGCACACCATATGTATGCCTCCGGCATGAGCGTTGACAGCCAAGCTTATTTTATGCTCGCAACTATGGTGATTGCCGTACCAACTGGAGTTAAAATTTTTTCATGGATTGCCACAATGTGGGGGGGATCACTCTCTTTCCGCGCACCTATGGTTTGGTCAATTGGCTTTATCTTCTTATTCACCGTTGGCGGGGTAACAGGTGTGGTGCTCGCCAATGCAGGTGTTGATAGAGCTTTGCATGATACCTATTATGTTGTTGCCCACTTCCACTATGTGTTGTCACTGGGGGCTGTGTTCTCCATCTTCGCTGGATGGTATTACTGGTTCCCTAAAATGTTCGGTATTACCTATTCAGAAACCTTGGCAAAGCTTCATTTTTGGTTGATGTTTATTGGTGCGAATATCTTGTTCTTCCCGCAGCACTTTCTTGGGTTAGCCGGTATGCCGCGCCGCTATGCTGATTATCCAGATGCTTATGCTGGGTGGAATTTTGTGTCCTCTATTGGTGCCTACATCACAGCAAGTTCAACAATCTTATTCTTGTTTATTATGTTATTGGCATTGGTACGGCGTGAAAAGGCGGCTGCCAATCCATGGGGTGAGGGAGCAACAACGCTTGAGTGGACTTTGTCTTCACCACCACCATTCCACCAATTCAGCGAGTTGCCGAAGATAAAATAAATTAAAAGCTACCCCCCTGGCGTTTGAGCTTTCATTCAAGCGCCAGGCCATTTGCATATTGTAACATTATTTGGATTTGTGAAGGTCCGTTTTTTTATGAGTGATGTCAGCTTGAATTTTCAAGATCATGTATCTCCTCAAACCACTGGAGGTGAGGTGCAAGATTATGTGGCGCTTTTAAAGCCGCGGGTGATGTCACTTGTTGTGTTTACAAGCGTTGTCGGTCTGGCTCTGGCCCCAGGACCAATCCACCCTTTTTTAGGATTTGTTGCGGTACTGGCAATAGCTGTGGGGGCGGGCGCTTCAGGCGCATTGAACATGTGGTTTGACGCAGACATTGACGGTGCCATGCAGCGCACAGCCGCCAGGCCCATTCCGCGCGGACGTGTGAGCAAAGATGAGGCTTTGGCCCTTGGGGTTGTTCTAAGCGCATTTTCTATTTTGGTACTAGGGCTTGCCACCAATTGGATTGCAGCTGGGTTATTAGCCCTTACCATTGGGTTTTATTTGTTTGTTTACACCATGTGGCTCAAACGCAAAACGCCACAAAACATTGTGATTGGCGGGGCAGCAGGTGCCTTTCCACCAATGATAGGCTGGACCGCAGTAACCGGTACAGTGTCTCTTGAAAGCATAATTTTGTTTTTGATCATCTTTATGTGGACCCCGCCTCATTTTTGGGCGTTGGCATTGTATCGCTGCCGCGACTATACCCGCGTTGGCGTGCCAATGTTACCTGTGGTTGAAGGACCAGATAGCACCCGCACACATATTTTAGTCTACAGCGTGATTTTATGCGCAGTTAGCCTTCTGCCTGCCTTTATCGGGCTTGGCGGCGTGTTATACTTGTTTGCAAGCAGTGCTTTGGGCGCGGCCTTCCTGTATTACGCCTGGCAAGTTTACTGTGTGCGCCATGGAGACAAGGCAGATAAGACCGCCAAACGCCTGTTTGTTTTTTCTATTTTTTACTTGTTTGCTCTATATTTGGTATTGTTGCTTGAAGGCATCGTGCCAGGGATAATGATGCCGACAGGTTTTGATTTTAAAGTGTGATGCGTTTTATGAAAGAAGATGAGGTTAAAAAAAGAAATCGCCGCTCGATCGTTATTGGTTTGATTTTGTTAGCATTCGCGATTTTGTTTTATGCCATCACCATAATCCGGCTGGGCGGTGATGTTTTTAACCGTCCATTATAGATAAACAATTGAAGTTAAAGTTTAAATGGTAAAAAAAACAGACCTAAAATTGCCTCAAGAAGCAGAAACACCCAACCATAAAAGGGTTGTGGTGCCGTTGTTATTGGTGCTTACATTTATGGGCGGTGTGGTTGTTTATTCGCCAGAGCTTTACAATATGTTTTGCGCCGCCACTGGCTATGGTGGCACAACACAGCGTGTTGAACAAGACAGTGGCGTGGTGCTCGATGAACAAATTACCGTAAGGTTTGATGCCACTGTTTCAAAAGCATTAAATTGGGAATTTAAGCCAGTTCAGCGCTCAGTCAAGGTGCGCATTGGCGAGACAGTTGTGGCAAAATATACGGCTAAGAATCTGGATGAAAAGGCGATTGTTGGCTCTGCAACTTACAATGTAACACCTGAAATTGCAGGCAGTTTTTTTAACAAAATTCAGTGTTTTTGTTTTATAGAGCAACGTTTAGAAGCCGGTGAACAAGGTGAAATGCCAGTAAGCTTTTATGTCGATCCTGAAATCGTAACGGATAAAAGCGGCAGGCGGTTAAAAGAGATTACTTTATCTTATGTGTTTTATGCAAAGAAACAACCCATGAAAGCCGCACATATAGTACGTTAAGTGAGTGGTAGGTGAAGATAATTGATATTAGCACAAGATAAAAGTGAGAATTGTTTTTAAGGTGAGCTGGCGGAGCTCAAATTTAAATTATTTAAAGATGTGCATTTGGGGCACGAATTATTAGGAGACATATAGATGGGTGACTCGCACGCAAAAAACCATGATTATCATCTCGTGGAACCAAGTCCATGGCCAATTGTGGGGTCTATTTCTGCTTTTGTATTGGCGATTGGTGCTATTCAATTAATGAGAAATGACAACGCAGCCGTACTGGGCGTTGGTTTTGGCCTTGTTTTGTTGACCATGTTTTTGTGGTGGCGTGATGTAATTCGTGAAGCTGAAAAATTTGGTGATCACACTCCCGTGGTTCAAATCCATAAACGCTATGGCATGATTTTATTCATTGCCTCAGAAGTTATGTTTTTCGTAGCCT
>JANQQH010000169.1 GCA_028285025.1 Hyphomicrobiaceae bacterium
GACGGTGGATGATGTGATTGTGGCGGTCGGGCGCGGGGAATTGCCCTCACATGATGTGTTGTGTGCTATTTATCCAGATATTAGCCAGGAAGTGATGGAGCGGCGCCAAGCTGCGCGTGGTGGCTTGCGCGGGACCACAGAGGAGGGCTGGTTTAATTTTGCAAAAGTTGCCTCGTTAAAATTTAGATTGCTTCCTAAATCTTCCCAGGCGGCGCCAACAGACCCAATGGGTGAATTGCCAGTGCCCATTCGAGGTTTGAAAAAGGGGGTGGCGATTAATTATTCAAAAGGGGGTGCTTTGCCAGGTGACAGAATTGTTGGCATTGTAATGCCAGGGGAGGGTATTGATATTTATCCTATTCAGTCACCTTTACTTGAACAGTTTGATGACGAACTTGATCGTTGGATTGACGTTACCTGGGATATTGATGCTAATGATCAAACTAGATATATGGCTCGAATTATCGTTTCAGCTGTGAATGAACCAGGGTGTTTGGCTCAGATTGCGCAATTGATCGGACAAGACAATGGCAATATTGACAATATAAAAATGGTTGAAAAGGGTGTTGATTATTCGGAAATGTTGATTGAGCTGGAAGTGTGGGACTTGAAGCATTTAAATGAAATCATTGCTGGGCTGAAAGGGCTTAATGTGGTGAGCAAGGTTGAACGGGTGCTAAGTTAGAGCGCTATACGAGCGGAAAGCAATGTGCATTAGAAAAATTGTGTGTCCAATTAAGGCTCTAGAACCTTTCTTAGAGTAAATTAGGATGGGTTATGTCCTAGATTCTTTGTTCAAGGTTTGACAATTTTTCACATAGAATTGATTGGTCAGGAATTTTAATATGCTTTTATCTATGTAATGATTTGATTGCACATTATTTTTAGGCTCTGCATATGGAAAATGAAACAGTTTATCGGTTTGCCGTGTTTGCTGGTTTGCTAATGGTTATGGCCGTTTTAGAAGTTCTTATTCCCAAAAGAGAGTTAAGCCAATCACGTAAAGCCCGTTGGACAACTAATTTAAGTTTTGGGGTTGTTAACAGCTTGCTTATTCGGCTTATGTCTGTGAGTTCGGTGCCCATTGTTGCCATTGCTGGTGCGCTCATGGCCGAGCATTATGGTTTTGGTTTTTTTCGGGTTGTTTCCTTGCCCTTTTGGCTAGAGATTGTTTTGTGTCTTTTGTTGCTTGATTTTGCCATTTATGTACAACATTGGGCGTCTCATCGGTTTCCTATTTTATGGCAGGTACACCGGGTTCATCATTCAGATCTAGATATTGATGTGACAACAGCCATTCGTTTCCACCCCATAGAAATAGGCCTTTCCATGCTTTACAAAGTGGTGCTTGTTTTCTTGTTTGGTATTAATGCACTTGCTGTGTTGTTATTTGAAATTATCTTGAACGGTTGTGCTTTGTTTAACCATTCCAACATCGCTTTGCCGCACTGGCTTGATCGCTGGTTGCGGTTGGTGATTGTCACGCCTGATATGCACAGAGTTCACCATTCAATAGAGCGAACCGAAACTGACAGCAATTATGGGTTTAATCTGGCCATTTGGGATCGGTTATTTGGTACTTATGTGGCGCAGCCTAAGGCTGGACACAAGCAAATGAAAATAGGTTTGCCTCAGTATTATAAAAAAGCGCTGCCCACTAAGTTTGGCTGGAGTTTTTTGTTGCCATTTTTTTCTAATAAATAAGCTGTCTGCGCTTTAGGGATTTATGGCGTTAATAAATTTGCATTGGAAAATAGCGCAGCATGAGTTCTGGGAATTGGCCTGTTTTTCTTAATGTTTGGATTGCCTCGTTTAGCTCTATGCGCAATCTCATATCTCCTTTGGCAATGGCTATGGCCAGGCCTTGACCAAAGTAGTTTTCATCCCAATAGGCTTTGCCGGTGAATTTGCAACATTGTTTGGACAGGGAACCGTTTAACCAGAACATTAAGCTGATGGCATCTCCAAACAGATAGTCGACTTTTCCCGTTTGCAAGGCACTGGTGGCTTGTTGTTGTGAAGAAAAGCGGGTGATTTTGGTGCCTTTAAAGAATCTTTTTAAATAAGAATCATGCGTGCTTTGGGCTATAACGCCGACTTTTTTGCCATAAAGGTTGTTTGGTGTTGGTGTTGGTTGTGGACGATTGGATAAAATTGCAAACCGGGCGGGCAAGCGCATATAGCTGTTGGTGAAATCTAATTGGTCTATATTGTTTTTATCAATCGCCAGGCCTGCGATAATGGCATCATAGTCTCTGTTTTTAAACGTGGTTTTCAACGCGTCCCAATTGCTAACACGGATGTCGCATTTAACTCGCAATTCTCGGCAAATGGCCTTGGCCAGGTCAATATGAAAGCCAGACAAATTGCCTTCTTCATCATAATAATTAAAGGGGGGGAAGTCATTGGATGTTAAAAATCGTAATTGGGTGCGCAAAGGGGCGGTGTCTTCTTTTGTCTCTGGGGTTGCTTGTTGGCTGGATAAGGGTGTAGATAAAACAAAAAAACAAAATAAGACGCCTCCAAAAATGCACAACTTTTGCTTCCAGGTTTGAAAAGGGGAAAAAATCATCATTTTAAGCCTTTTCTTTAAAATGAGAGAGATCAGTAAAGCTTGGCGTTTTCCCGCTTAAGGGATTATTCGGATCCCAGACAATTTTCACGGTTTGAAACTCACAATTTAAGGCATCGTAAATCACCAGTCGTCCAACTAGGCTTTGACCGATATTGGTGATCTCTTTTATCACTTCAGTGGCCTGCAATGTGCCAACAACGCCGGCTATGGCGCCCAACACGCCAACCTCTGAGCAATTGGCCACAGTGCCGGGGGGTGGGGCTTTGGGAAAGATGCAGCGGTAATTGGGGTTAGGTGTGCCTTGTTCATTTTTTTGCGCAGCGCGAAAGGTGGTGATGTGGCCATCAAACGGGCCGATGGCGGCAAACACCAATGGCTTTTGGGCAAAAAAGCAAGCGTCATTGACCAAATAGCGGGTTTCAAAATTGTCTGACCCATCAGCGACGATGTCATATTTGCTGATGATGTCTAAGGCATTGTCTGGGGTCAGGCGCATTTCATGCTCAATCACGTTAACATGAGGGTTGATATCATGGATACGTGCTTTCGCGCTGGTTGTTTTTGGCTGGTTCAGTTTGTCTGTGTCATGAAGAACTTGGCGTTGCAAATTAGAAAGCGAGACAATGTCATCATCAATAATGCCAAGCGTTCCCACCCCGGCAGCGGCTAAATATAACAAAACGGGCGAGCCTAACCCGCCTGCGCCAATGACCAACACTTTAGCGTTTTTGAGCTTTTGCTGGCCCTGAATGCCCACTTGTTTGAGAATAATATGACGCTTGTAGCGCTCTATTTCTTCTCCTGATAAAGATGACATAAAACTTCTTTTCTCTTTATAAATCTCAGCTGTTGTTTAAAGCTGAAGGTTAAATGGAGATAATTTCATCATCTTGGGCTTGCTCATCAAATAACATAGTGGACATGTAGCGCTCAGCAAAAGAAGGTGCAAAGGTTACAATGGTTTTATCTTCCAAATCATGTTCCTTGATGTACTTGACACTTGCTAGCAAGTTTGCCCCAGTGGAGATGCCGCCGGGGATGCCTTCCATACGGGCCAGTTTGCGCGCCGTGGCAAAGGCTTCTTCATTGCTAATGGTGATCACTTGGTCAATCAAAGATTTGTCCAGAATAACCGGCACAAATCCGGCGCCAATGCCTTGTATTTTGTGAGGGCCAGGGTCTCCGCCAGACAGGACAGGGCTATCAGTGGGTTCAACCGCGACGATTTTCGTGTCTGGTTTGCGCTCTTTCCAAACCGTTGCGCAGCCGGTAATGGTACCGCCA
>JANQQH010000176.1 GCA_028285025.1 Hyphomicrobiaceae bacterium
TAATGCCGGTTTCAAACTTGTCTGCAAAAGCTGGCTTTAACAAAAGGGTTGGAATGATCGAGGTTAAATTGGCATTGCCGCACCGCTCACCCAACCCGTTTAACGTGCCTTGCACCTGGCGCACCCCGGCCCTAATCGCTGCAAGCGAATTGGCAACAGCCATTTCAGTATCATTATGCGCATGAATGCCAAGATGGTCGCCCGGCACAACCTTTACCACTTGGGAAACGATCTCTTCCACCTCATGAGGCAAAGTGCCCCCATTGGTATCACACAAAACCACCCAACGCGCCCCCGCTTTGAAAGCGGCTTGCACACAAGCAAGCGCATAGTCTTGATTGCTCTTATAACCATCAAAAAAATGCTCACAATCAATCATCGCCTCACGGCCAGAAGCCACAACCGCCTCTACACTCTCACCAATGGTTGCTAAATTTTCTTCATTGGTCACGCCCAAGGCAACACGCACATGATAATCCCAAGCTTTGGCCACCAAACACACAGCTTGTGCATGTGCCCCCAACACCGCTTGAAACCCACTATCATTGGAAACAGAGCGCCCCACCCGCTTGGTCATACCAAAGGCGGTTACTTTGGCCTGTTTAAGCGCTCGTTCTTTGCTAAAAAAGGAGGTATCTGTCGGATTCGCCCCCGGGTAGCCCGCCTCAACATAATCAAGCCCCAGATCATCCAAGGCTTTGGCAATTAACAGCTTATCATCAAGTGAAAAGTCCACACCGTTGGTTTGCGCCCCATCACGTAAAGTGGTGTCAAACAAATAGATCCGCTCTTTTTGGGTCCCCACAGTAAAATTCCTAACTCACATCTAACTGTTAACGCTTTTAACGCCGTATCCTTAGCAAGGCAATTCAGCCCTTTGCAAGCGGAAAACAAAAACGATAGATCCATAATCCACTTGTTAGCCATCAGAAAGAATTCATTAACCATAAAACTCATCTTTCGCCATCAATGTAAACCTATTTTCAGCTTCTCGCGACTAATCTTTCACATAACAAAAACACCCTTACCCCAAAGATAGTGGAACAAAGCGATGAAGGCCCTTTTAAAAAACGCCCATGTAAAAAACAAAGTCTCTAGTTTGCCGCTGCTCTTAACAGCATTCACATTGTTAGGCACCATCAATATTACGGTTCCCGCTTTTGCCGAGCCCATAATCGTCAAACAAGACACCTGCCCTGCCCGCCCGCAAGGCAATAAAATAGCCCGCACAGTGATGGCACTGGCCGCAGCCAAAAACTGCGCCAACTTCCCATTATCAGTAGAGCAAATTGAAACCAAACTCCAAAGTTTAAATTGTAATGCCAAAACCGACAAAGCCATTACGGTCATGAAAGCCCAATTGATGCCAAAAATGGAACCCCTGTACCAAGGCCCTCGCGGCGCCATAATGTGCCAGCAAGCAGCCAAATATGATGTGTCAAAATAAGGGATACGACCATGTCAACCAGAGCTTTGAATAAATTGGCCGCTTCTTTAATTGGTCTAGGCTTGCTAACATTCTCACATCAAGCCCATGCCAGAACAGATCTCGTAACATCAGATGTCGTTACCCTTAACCCATCACCCACAATCTTGATCATTGACAGAACATCTTTCATAGCCGATAGCTAAAAGGCACCCAAAAATCCTTACAGCTAAAAGTTATCGCTACCTTGTTTGAAAATTTTTATTAAGAACCGCGCCCCGGCCTTTTGGCTCAAGATTTGTAGCCACAAAAACCAAGTCTTACCAAGACACGCAACTGATCAACCACATCCCACATAAGCATTTAACACTTATTAGGTGAGTCAAACACAAACACCAAAAATATGACACCGATTAGCTACAATATCTAACAAACTATAAAATCACTGACAACTGGCGCAGAGATCAGAGAGTGACAATTACTAAGTCCAAATCTTACAGTTAATCACCCTTTTTCTTCTTTGTCTTTTTCGCTGTCGCACCAGCCCCAACTTTAGCTTTGGCTTTTTTCTTCGGACGTGATTTGGTAGCAGGTTCAGCACTTACATAATGAAAAGCCAAATGCTTAGGCGCACCCTTGCCCTTAACATGCACTTCAACAGTGCCACCTTTTTCCAGCTTACCAAACAAAACCTCTTCAGCCAGCGGCTTCTTAATATGATCTTGGATCACACGCGCCAAAGGCCGGGCACCGTATTTGGGATCATACCCCTTTCGCGCCAACCACTCTTTGGCCTCTTCGCTCAACTCAATAGTAACAGAGCGATCCGCCAATTGCGCTTCCAGTTCAAAGATGAATTTATCAACCACTTTGGCTATTGTCTCAGGTGCAAGCGCAGCAAAAGGAATAACCGCATCAAGCCGGTTGCGAAACTCTGGGCTAAACAGTTGATTAATCGCCTCTTCATCTTCGCCAACCCGCTCTGCGCGGTTAAAGCCAATTGGCGATTTGGCCAAATCAGCCGCCCCGGCATTAGAAGTCATAATAAGAATAACATTTCTGAAATCTACAGATTTGCCATTATGATCTGTCAGCTTGCCGTGATCCATCACTTGCAACAAAATATTGAAAATATCCGGATGGGCTTTTTCAATCTCGTCAAGTAACAGAACGCTGTGGGGGTTTTGATCAACCCCATCGGTCAACAAACCACCCTGATCAAAGCCAACATAGCCAGGAGGCGCGCCAATAAGACGCGAGACCGCATGTTTTTCCATATATTCAGACATATCGAACCGTAAAATCGGCACACCCATCGTGTCTGCCAATTGGCGCGCCACCTCAGTTTTACCAACCCCGGTTGGGCCAGAGAACAAATAACACCCAATTGGCTTATCAGGCTGGCGCAAACCGGCACGGGAAAGCTTAATGGATGAAGACAGCGCAGAGATCGCTTGATCTTGGCCATAAACAACCCGCTTTAAATCCCGCTCCATATTGCGCAACACTTCCGCGTCCGACTTGGAAACCGTTTTTGGCGGGATCCGCGCCATGGTCGCAATGGTCGCCTCAATCTCTTTCACACCAATGGTCTTGCGCCGTTTCGATGGCGCCAATAGCATTTGCGATGCCCCGGTTTCATCAATCACGTCAATCGCTTTGTCAGGCAGTTTTTTGTCATGCAAATATTTAACCGACAAATCAACCGCTATTTTCAGAGCTTGGTTGGTGTATTTGATCTTATGGTGCTCTTCAAAATAAGGCTTTAAACCTTGCAAGATCTTAACCGTATCTTCAGGGCTCGGCTCATTAATATCAATCTTTTGAAAGCGGCGCACCATCGCCCGATCTTTTTCGAAATAATTGCGAAATTCTTTATAGGTGGTCGAACCAATACACTTAACCGCCCCGTTCGCCAGTGCTGGCTTCAACAAGTTAGACGCATCCATTGCCCCACCAGAGGTAGCGCCTGCACCAATAATGGTATGAATTTCATCAATGAAAATAACCGCACCCGGTGTCCGCTCAATTTCTTTAATCACAGATTTAAGCCGCTCTTCAAAATCCCCGCGATACCGCGTGCCAGCAAGCAAAGCCCCCATATCCAATTGGAAAATGGTTGCATCAAGCAACACTTCAGGCACTTGCGCGTTAACAATACGCCGCGCCAAACCTTCAGCAATCGCTGTTTTACCAACACCAGGTTCTCCGACAAACAAAGGATTGTTTTTCTGGCGACGACATAAAATTTGAATGGTTCTGTTCACTTCTGCATCACGTCCAATAAGCGGATCAATCCCCCCCTCGCGCGCTTTTTTATTCAAGTTAACGCAAAAATTCTCCAACACATCTGGCTCGCGTGAATTATCCTCACCACTTTCCACCGTGGCAGCATCTTCATCAATCCCGCGCACCGCCCGTGCCTCAGACATATCTGAGCGTTTGGCAACCCCATGGCTAATATAATTAACCGCATCAAACCGGGTCATATCTTGTTCTAACAAGAAAAAGGCAGCATGGCTTTCCCGTTCGGCAAAAATAGCCACCAGCACATTGGCCCCGGTCACTTCCTCGCGGCCCGAAGACTGCACATGAATAAGCGCGCGCTGCACCACCCGTTGAAAGCCGGTGGTCGGCTGCACATCTTCAAGCTCCGAAACAATCAGCGCATCCAAATCATCGTCAATATATTGAATAAGCTGTTTGCGCAGCACCTCCATATTCACGCCGCACGCACGCATAACGGCAGAGGCGTCAGGATCATCAATAAGGGACAATAAAAGATGTTCTAGAGTTGCAAATTCTTGGCGCCGTTCACTGGCATATTCTAATGCGCGATGGATGGCCTCTTCTAAACTCTCTGTAAATGATGGCATAGAGCGTCACTCCTTTTCCATGGTGCATTGTAACGGGTGTTGATGTTCTTTGGCAAACAAAGTTACCTGCGTCACTTTGGTCTCTGCCACCTCATAGGTAAATACGCCGCAAATCCCGACCCCTTTATGATGCACATGAAGCATAATCTGTTCCGCCTCTTGTCTTGGCTTATTAAAAAAGCGCTCTAAAATATGCACCACAAATTCCATCGGTGTATAGTCATCATTTAGTAACAGAACTTTATAAAGATTAGGCTTTTTTGTCTTTTCTTTGACCTTTTCCTTTAAGCCCGGAGTAACCAACCCCCCATCATTATCATTGTCATTCTCATTATTTGAATGACAAAAATAACCATTAGTTAATTGTATATGCCCTGTTAATTCACGCGTCATCGGTATCAATGCTTTAAACCTGCTATGCCTTTATAAGAAGATAAGAATAACGATTTGGCGAGCCTTATGCAAACTTTCAAGTAATAAACCAGAGCACACATAAAAACACATCATCTGCTTAAAATTTAAACCAAAAAAACATCAGTCTAAACCTTCATTTTTTAAAAGCACTAAGTATAATTAAGACGTTAGAAATAAATTTCAATTGGCAAATTTCACCCAATTTTGCCCCATTTATATTAATTTCAAGCTTCATCCAAAGCGATTTAATTCATTAAAATTTTAAATAAATTGATGGCTATAGTTTAACGTTTCCATAAATGAATTTTGTTAAACTTTTAAACATTAAGAGTATTTGGCTAAGGCCTTAACAAACGACCAAATTAAATTGGTCAAATTCATGCCTAATTAACATGGTTAAGTTTGTTAAATATGAGGTCAACCAAACGCTCTTAAAAAACAGTTTTTAGTTTTTTAAAGGCTAGAAAAAACTGTCTTGTTCACATCAGCCAAGAACATTGGTCACAAGTGATGGCTTTAATGGCTAGCACCTTTAAAGCTAAAGGCATCTTTTTTTGCCAAAATGAAAAACTGTAAAGTGGCAGGATTTTAAAAAGAGAATCGCATGAAAGCTCTAGTGAACTCGGTTTTTCGTTTTTGTTTGATTTGTAGTGGAGTATTTAGTCTTTTAATATGTGGGGCAAACACGCCCGCCTTTGCGGCAAAAAAGTCTGCTGCCATGGCCATTGACGCTCATACCGGGCGAATCCTTTATTCCCATAACATTGACAAACCCCATCACCCAGCGTCCCTGACCAAAGTGATGACACTTTATATGCTGTTTGAATTTTTACAGTCTGGGCGTTTAAATTTAAACTCCAAATTACAAGTAACTGAAAACGCATCGCGCCAACAACCCTCAAAATTAGGATTAAAACAAGGCTCTACCATTCGCGTGGAACAGGCGATAAAGGCCCTAATTGTAAAAAGCGCAAATGATGTGGCCGTCGTTGTGGCTGAAAACATCGCTGGTTCTGAATGGAAATTTGCCCAACTCA
>JANQQH010000185.1 GCA_028285025.1 Hyphomicrobiaceae bacterium
GGCCGTGATTCTGGCTATGCAATTATGAAATTATCGTCTGGTGAAACACGCATGATCCATGCTGATTGCATGGCAACGGTTGGTGCGGTTTCTAACCCAGATAATTCAAATACCAAGCTTGGTAAAGCTGGACGCAAACGTTGGATTGGCAAGCGCCCACAAGTGCGCGGTGTTGCGATGAACCCGATTGATCATCCGCATGGTGGTGGTGAGGGGCGGACCTCTGGTGGTCGTCATCCTGTGACACCATGGGGTAAACCGACTAAGGGCAAGAAAACGCGGTCCAATACGCAAAGTGATAAATTTATTGTGCGCTCACGCCACATGAAGAAGAAGAGATAGGAGCCCCTTTTATGGCACGTTCATCCTGGAAAGGCCCTTTTGTTGATCGCTACATGCTTAAAAAAGCAGAAGCAGCGCAGGCCAGTGGGCGCAAAGATGTGATTAAAATTTGGTCGCGCCGCTCAACCATTTTGCCTCAATTTGTGGGGCTGACCTTTGGGGTCTATAACGGCAAAAAACATATTCCGGTTTTGGTGTCTGAAGATATGGTTGGGCACAAGTTTGGGGAATTTGCTCCAACGCGCACCTATTACGGCCATGCCGCTGATAAGAAAGCAAAGAGGAAATAAGGCAAATGGGGAAGGCAAAGACAGAACGCCGTTTGGCTGACAATGAAGCCCAGGCAGTGACCCGCAATTTGCGCATTAGCCCTCAAAAGTTAAATTTGGTGGCTTCGTCAATTCGCGGCAAAAAAGTTGATAATGCTTTGGCAGATCTAACCTTTTCAAGAAAGCGGATTGCCAAAGATGTGAAGAAAACGCTTGAATCAGCCATTGCAAATGCTGAAAACAATCACGGGCTTGATGTTGATAGCCTGGTTGTATCTGAGGCTTATGTTGGCAAAGGCTTGGTGATGAAGCGCTGGCAACCACGGGCCCGTGGCCGGGTTGGCAAAATTTTAAAACCATTTTCTCGTTTGACCGTTGTGGTCCGCGAAATTGAGGAGACCGCATAATGGGTCAGAAAGTTAATCCGGTTGGCTTGCGTTTAGGGATCAATCGCACTTGGGATTCGCGTTGGTACGCGGACAAGGGCGAGTATGGTGACCTGCTTTTAGAAGACTTTAAAATTCGCGAACACATTTTGCAGTATCGCCGTCAAGCCGGCATCTCTAAGGTTGTGATTGAGCGTCCGCACAAAAAGTGCCGTGTGACCATTCACAGCGCGCGCCCTGGCATTCTTATTGGTAAAAAGGGGTCCGATATTGAAAAGCTTAAGGCCAAATTGAAAAAGTTTACTGACAGCGAAATTCACTTGAACATCGTTGAAGTTAGAAAGCCTGAGATTGACGCTAATTTGGTGGCTGAAGGCATTGCTCAACAGTTAGAGCGCCGCGTGGCGTTTCGCCGA
>JANQQH010000371.1 GCA_028285025.1 Hyphomicrobiaceae bacterium
GTTGGCGGGGCTAAAGTGTCTACCAAAATTAGTTTGTTGACCAATCTGGTTTCAAAAATTGATATGATCATCGTTGGTGGGGGCATGGCCAATACCTTCCTTTATGCACAAGGTGTTAATGTCGGCAAATCCTTGTGTGAGCCTGACTTTGTGGGCACGGTTGAAGATATTTTGAACCGGGCCATAGAGACGGATTGCAAGATTGTTTTGCCCACTGATGTTGTTGTGGCCAAAGAGTTTAAAGAGGGGGCTTCATCTCAAGTTTTGGATGTGAATCAGGTTCCTGATGACAGCATGATTTTAGATGCGGGACCACAAACTGTGACAGGGCTTGTCGAACGGCTGTCATCATGTAAAACATTGCTGTGGAATGGCCCATTAGGCGCATTTGAAATTTCTCCATTTGGAGAAGGGACATTTGCTCTGGCGCGGGCGGCTGCTCAAGCCACTACAGAAGGGCAACTCACAACCATTGCTGGTGGCGGGGATACTGTTGCGGCTCTAAATGGGGCTGGTGTGACACAAGACTTTACTTATGTTTCAACAGCTGGGGGCGCTTTTTTGGAATGGCTTGAAGGGCGGGCTTTGCCTGGCGTTGTTGCTTTAACACGCGAATGAAGAAAAGCGTTGTTGCTTTAACACGCGAATGAAAAAAAGCGTTGTTGCTTTAACACGCGAATAAAAAAAGCGCAGTTATTTGAGTGCTTTAATAAAAGTGCCTTAGTTAAATTGGGCTGAGAAATTAAAAGAATTAAACGGAGTTTTTAATAATGGCAAGACTTACACTGAGACAATTGTTGGATTATGCCGCTGAAAATGATTTTGGCGTTCCAGCTTTTAACATCAACAATATGGAACAAGGCCAAGCCATTATGGATGCGGCGCGAAAATGTGAAGCGCCGGTGATTATTCAGGCCAGCCGCGGGGCCAGAAATTATGCTCATGACATTATGTTAGCGTCTATGATTGAAGCTTTGGAAAAAATCTATCCAGATGTGCCGCTGTGTATGCATCTTGACCATGGTAACAATGAAGCAACCTGTCTTTCGGCTATTCAGCATGGGTTTACCTCTGTGATGATGGATGGTTCGCTGGAAGCTGACGCCAAGACACCGGCTGATTATAACTATAATGCGCGCATTACTAAAACGGTTTCGGAGTTTGCTCATATGGTTGGTGCGTCTATTGAAGGGGAACTTGGATGCCTTGGTTCGCTTGAAACAGGGCAGGGTGAAGCTGAAGATGGACATGGGTTTGAAGGTGAGTTGTCAAAAGATCAATTGCTAACCGATCCTGAAGAGGCTGTTCAATTTGTCACCGAGACAAAAGTTGATGCTTTGGCTGTTGCCATTGGCACATCGCATGGGGCGTATAAATTTACTCGCCCTCCGACAGGTGATATTCTTTCAATTGATACAATTGCTGAAATTCATAAGCGTTTGCCCAACACCCATATTGTGATGCACGGGTCTTCGTCTGTGCCACAGGATTTGCAAGATATCATTAATGAGTATGGTGGTGAAATGCCACAAACTTATGGTGTGCCTGTTGAGGAAATTACAAAGGGCATAAAACATGGTGTTCGTAAAGTGAACATTGATACGGACCTTCGTATGGCTGCCACAGGTGCCATACGTAAGGTGTTGTCGACAAAAAAGGAAGAATTTGATCCACGCAAATACCTTCTTCCTGCACGTCAGGCGATGCAAAAAGTGTGTGAAGACCGTTTTGAAGCATTTGGAACCTCTGGTCATGCCTCCAAAATAAAAGTGATCCCACTGGTTGAGATGGCGAAACGCTATGCCTCAGGAGCACTTGATCCGGTAACAGCATCTTAAATTGGTATAGGTTTAGCAGGTTTTCAGATCTGTTAGGCCTCAACAAGCGGTGTGTTGCCAGATTTTCACAGGACCAAACTTTTAAGACGAAAAGATTGTCTAACGCCTAAAGTTGGGTGTGCAGCAATTTTAAAAACTGAAAGGAAAAAACATGGATAAAGGTGCACGCACTGTAACCGGTAAGGACCGTTACAAGTC
>JANQQH010000210.1 GCA_028285025.1 Hyphomicrobiaceae bacterium
CCATACCATCACCGGTGTCGCTCACCTCAAGCCTGATTTCATGTGCTTGTGTTAGTTCAGTGACAACGCTAACCGTGCCCTGTTCATGGTTAAACTTAATTGCATTGGAAATTAAGTTTAGTAAAATTTGTGCCAAAGCGCGTTTGTCCGCTGTAATCAGAGGCAAGTTTTCTTCCAAAGAAGAGCGCAACTTCACCTTTTCCCGTGCCGCTAAATCACGCATCAAATGAACCTGCTCACGCACAATTTCATTCAAATCAAGCGAGACTTTTTCAACCTCCCATTTGCCGGAGTGCAGCTTGGTAAAGTCAAGCAAATCATTCAATAAGCTCAAAGCGTGCAACGCACTTTGATGAATGTCATGTGCATAACCTTGATATTTTTCATGGCCCAAGGCGCCAAACTGCTCACGCATCATCAGTTCTGAAAACCCAATGATGATGTTCAGCGGAATGCGTACTTCATGACTAATGGCACTTAAAAAAGGAATACGCCCCGTTTCATCCGTTTGCAAAAGGTCTAAAGAGCCACCCTCAACCGGCGAAGCACAGTGGGTTTGATCTTGCGGCATAGGCCCAACCGTTAACAACAAAAACACCCGCTCAAACTTAACCAATCGGACAGGCCGAATATAAACAGGCCGTATAAGTGTTCGTCCAGAACAAAGCCGTACCTGATCAATCACAAGCGGATGGGTTTTATTCTCATCATAAAACGGACGCAAGGCGCGGCGGCTTTGCGGCAAAATCCAGTCTGTTCCATCATTGCCCAGCGACATCACATCGCCATATCCAAATTCACTGACAAATTCCTCATTAGCATGGATGATCCGATGAAAATGCACCAAAGCCAGAGGTTGACCACATTCATCCAGAAGGTCTTCGATCTCATCTTGATCGCGGGCCCCTTGCAAACGAGCCATATCAAACGATAAAGCCGCCCAAACCTCTTCGCTGTCATAATCTTGGGGCTTTACCTCTGGCCGCGCTTGATGCTCTGGCTCTGGCTGTTCATTTTTGGCTTCCTCAATCAGCCTGGCCAGCTCGCTCAATTGCGGGGCAGGAACTTGATCATCTTCAAGCTTCTCTTTTGCTATTCTAACATCTCGGTCAACGCCAGGCGTTCCATCCGTTTCATGCCGAATGGATGTTATTTTAGAAGCTTGCAATTGATGAACTGATATGTCCTTGTCTTGATCTTGAAGATCAAGAGCATGTCCAGATGACGATGTGAGCAGTTCAACAATAAGAGCGGGTCGATCTTGCAAAATTCCAGATCGGCATAGGGCTGGATAATGATGAACACCAGCCCCATTGGGAAAGGCTAAGGTCAGCTCAATGCGTTTAACCCCGGTTTGATTTTGAAAAAGGTCATTAAGGGCAACAAAGGCGGGATGCGAAGTTTCACTGCACCGATTTTGTAACCCCTCAAGGCTGGGCGCTTCCCAAAATTGAATGCCAGGGCCATTGGCCCAAACAAAGCGGGCGCTGGTTTGGTCCCAAATCCAAATAGGGCGCTCATGACGCGGGGCCACCTTAGAGGCCGCCTGCTCAGGGCCATTTGCTTCCAGCTCTTTCATTTAAAGGTCCATATATGATCTGATACTTTAAACAGGCCAGACAGCCCACCCCAACGCATCAGCACCAAAATTAAAAACGCTCTTTCCCTTGTTTCAAAAACGCCATAAACAGACCGCAAGTAAAGGCCTTTAAATGAAGAGCGTTTCACCAAAAAGGGGACACGAGTTTTTGAAAAGCGCCCAGAACTGGTAAGCATCCAATGCGCAAAATCAAAAGCAGCACGAAAACAACAGATTAGAGCGGTTTTTTCAATTCAATAAAAAAGGAAACGCCCTCTGGTGTCAAAACATTGCTAGGCCACATTATAGCTTTTCTTCTCAAGGGGATGCAAAAATCACATCGATACAACCGTGAAAACGGGCCAATATCCCCAAAATAAAGCCTTAATACGCAAAAAAGGCCCTAAATGCCTTGTCAAAAAAGCATTTAGGGCCGCTCACAATGGCAACAATAAAATAAAAACAATTTTATTTTTAACTGTCCAAAGCATCCATGGCAGCGTTTACACCGCCCTTATTGATAGACAAGCCAAAACGCTGCATGCCCAATTCAACACCAGCAATGGCACCAAACAGGGTCAGTGGGTTTTGATAGCCCAGATGCCCAATACGAAAAACCTTTCCCTGAAGTTTGCCAAGTCCAGTGCCTAAAGACATATTAAAGTCTTTAAAGATCAAAGCACGAAGCTCATCAGCGTTAACATCGTCTGGCACCCGGATGGCTGTTACAGCATGAGAATGCTCAGCTTCCACTTGGCATTGGGTCTCTAATCCCCAATGAGCCACCGCAGCGCGGCAAGCTTTAGATAAATTGGCATGGCGAGCAACTACATTATCAATACCTTCTTCCAGCAACATTTCAGTTGCTTCTTTCAATCCATAAAATAAGGTCACTGCCGGTGTGTAAGGGTAAAGCCCGGTTTCAGTGGCCTCAATAAGTGGCTCC
>JANQQH010000213.1 GCA_028285025.1 Hyphomicrobiaceae bacterium
ATATTGACCGCGAGCTAGATCTTCCCAAAATTGTTTGTATTCAGGTCTATTGGCTTCTTGGGGATCTATGAACATGCGGTGGTGCTGGCCTTTGATTTCATCCAAGCTATATCCTACTGCTCGTAAAAAATTATCATTGGCGGTGATGATGGTGCCATCTAGTTTAAATTGAATAACAGCTTGTGCCCGGTTAATGGCTGCCACTTGTCCTTCACTATCAAAGCTCTTGATTTTTTCATCAGTGATGTCTGAGGCAAATTTTACGACTTTAATAACCTTGCCATCTTTGTCAAAAAGCGGGTTGTAGGAGGCTTTAAGCCAGATTTCATCGCCATTTTTGGTAATGCGCTTAAATTCTCCTGATCGAAATTCGCCAGCAGCCAGTGAGCGCCAAAATTGCTGATAGTCAGAAGATTCAACTTCTTCTTTTTCTACAAACATCCGGTGATGTTGGCCCTGAATTTCTGCAAGCTTATAGCCCAATGCGGCTAAAAAATTTTCATTCGCTTCAATAATTGTACCATCTGTTTCAAATTCTATGACCGCTTGGGCGCGGCTTATGGCATCTACTTTGGCTTGCAAATCAGATGGTTTGCTGGAAAATGACAGCATTATTCACCCCTTAGTAAATAGACATTAATTTCTCGTTTTTACAGTATGCTTAAATGGTTAACTACTTTTGAATGTTTTAAATTTTGTTTAGAAATATATTTCAAATGCCTGATATTTATAATTATCGAATTGTTTAAGATGTCTGGAACAGGGGCAAAATTTAATTAATCTGGGGCTTGTTTTTTGCAGTAAAACTTGTTTATTTTCTCCTTTCTTAATTTTCCATCGTGGTAGAGATCTATAAAGCTCCTTTAGGAGCCCATTTTTACGCACATTTATTTGCTAATTCGACCTTGTCGTTACTGTGCTGTCTACCTATATAAAAGCAATGAAAGAGTGCTTTTTAAGCTATTGATGCGGATTGGCAAAAATTAAGACTACCGCGATTGGCTCTTTTAAAGGCGTGGCTGAAATATAGCGAGCCCTTAAATTATTATTGTTTGGGTGATGCGCTTTATAATCGAGCTTCTAAGATTTTTTGTTAAACTATGAAGGCAATGAGAGATGTCGAAAGTTATTGGAATTGATTTGGGGACCACAAATAGCTGTGTGGCTGTTATGGATGGCGCCACCCCTAAGGTTATTGAAAATGCAGAAGGGGTCAGAACAACACCTTCAATGGTAGCGTTTACCGACGATGATGAACGGCTGGTTGGTTTGCCAGCCAAGCGCCAAGCGGTAACAAATCCGGAAAACACACTATTTGCAATTAAGCGCCTAATTGGCCGACGCTTTGATGATCCGACCGTGACCAAAGATCAAAAATTGGTGCCTTATAAAATTGTCAAAGCTGACAATGGCGATGCGTGGGTGGAGGCGCAAGGGTCTACTTATTCACCTTCACAAATTTCAGCGTTTATTTTGCAAAAAATGAAAGAGACAGCTGAATCTTACCTTGGGTCTGATGTGACGCAAGCTGTGATTACCGTTCCAGCTTACTTTAACGATGCCCAACGCCAAGCCACCAAAGATGCCGGTAAAATTGCCGGTTTGGAAGTTTTGCGCATTATTAATGAGCCAACGGCTGCTGCCCTTGCCTATGGCTTGGATAAGAAGGATGGCGCCACCATTGCTGTTTATGACCTTGGTGGTGGTACATTTGACGTCTCTATCCTTGAGATTGGTGACGGGGTGTTTGAAGTTAAATCAACAAATGGTGACACCTTCCTTGGTGGTGAAGACTTTGACATGCGCCTTGTCGATTATTTGGCAGATGAGTTTAAGAAAGAAAATTCTATTGACTTGCGTGATGATAAGTTGGCGCTGCAACGTTTGAAAGAAGCGGCTGAAAAGGCCAAGATTGAATTGTCATCTGCGGCCCAAACAGAAATTAACTTGCCGTTTATCACTGCTGATCAGGCTGGGCCAAAACACCTGACCATGAAATTGACACGGGCTAAACTTGAAAGTCTTGTCGATGATTTGGTCAGCCGCACCATTAAGCCAATGGAAAATGCTTTGAAAGACGCTGGTCTTAAAGCTGGTGAGGTTGATGAAGTTGTGCTTGTGGGTGGTATGACTCGTATGCCGAAAGTGATTGAAACGGTCAAAAGCTTTTTTGGCAAAGAGCCAAATAAAGGTGTGAACCCAGATGAAGTTGTGGCTATGGGTGCTGCCATTCAAGGCGGTGTGTTGCAAGGTGACGTGAAAGATGTGTTGCTGCTTGATGTGACACCGCTTTCTCTTGGCATTGAGACCAAGGGT
>JANQQH010000235.1 GCA_028285025.1 Hyphomicrobiaceae bacterium
ATATTGAAAAGCGAATGAAGGGGGCTGTGGCTTCTTTAAAACAAGACTTTTCTGGGCTTAGAACAGGCCGGGCCAGTGCTTCTTTGCTCGACCCGATTATGGTGGAGGCCTATGGCAGCCCTATGCCTTTAAATCAGGTGGCAACGGTTTCTGTTCCAGAGCCGCGCACAATCTCTGTCAGTGTGTGGGATCAATCTCAAGTGGCCAGTGTTGAAAAAGCGATCCGCGAATCTGACTTGGGACTTAATCCGAATGTTGAAGGGGCAACCCTTCGCATCAACATTCCAGAACTTAACGAAGAGCGCCGCACAGAGTTGACCAAAGTGGCGGCCAAATATGCAGAACAAGCCCGGGTTGCCGTTCGCAATGTGCGCCGTGATGGTATGGATACCTTAAAAAAGCAAGAAAAAGATGGTGACATCAGCCAAGATGAGCAGCATGGCCTTGGCCAAAAGGTGCAGGATTTAACCGATAAGCTGATTGAAGAAATCGATAGCGCTTTGGCCACTAAAGAAACTGAGATCATGCAAGTTTGATTGAATACACTGAATAAAAGTCATGCTTTAAGCTTTGGTTTTTAAAAGACCGGGCAGCATAAACAGACCCGTTCAACATGAGTTAATTGGTAACATGGATCATCACCCCTCTGACAGGCTAAAAGATTTACAGCATGTTGCCATTATCATGGATGGGAATGGGCGGTGGGCCAAAAAACGCGGATTACCACGCACAGCTGGGCATAAACGCGGGGTTGAAACCGTTAAAGAAATTGTCATGGCGGCCAATGATTTTGGTTTGCCCTTCCTCACTATTTTTAGTTTTTCATCAGAAAATTGGTCACGGCCCAAACCTGAAATAGATGAACTGATGAGATTGATGAAACTGTTCTTAGAAAAAGAGCAGCAAGAGCTAGAAGATAGCGACATTCGCGTGAAAATGATTGGGGAACCTTTGGACCAAAGTTCGGAAGTTTATGGTTTGATTAGACAAGCTGAGGAACGAACAGCCAATAATAAGGGGTTGCAACTTACTGTTGCGTTTAATTATGGCGGACGTAATGAAATTGTTCGTGCGGCGAAAAAACTGGGCGAGCAAATTGCTTCCGGACAATTAAAACCAGATGAGATTAACGAGCAAAATTTTGAACAAGCTTTAGATACGTACGGTATTCCTGATCCTGATCTGCTCATTCGCACCAGCGGGGAATATCGCATCAGTAACTTTTTGCTTTGGCAGTTGGCTTATACCGAATTTGTGTTTCTTGAATGCAATTGGCCTGATTTTAACAGCGAGAAATTACAAGAGGCCATGCAAGACTTTTTCACTAGAGATCGCCGTTTTGGTGGGGTTGTGGCGAGGACATCAATTTGAATGAGCATAGCGAACAACAAGACGCACCAGATCTGAAAAGGTCGATCATTTCTAAAGAGGTTTTGGTTCGTTTGATCTCAGCGCTTGTTTTGGGCGGTGTCACCATCTTTTTGGCCTATTTCAGTTGGGGCAGTTTTTTAGGCCTGTGTGCGTTGATGGGTGTATGGATGAGTGTTG
>JANQQH010000376.1 GCA_028285025.1 Hyphomicrobiaceae bacterium
TTTAGCTCTGCTTCAAGCCAGGCCACATCGGCAATGCCATCCTCAGTTACTGGGATAACGGTGATTTTATCTTTTTCAAACCGCATTCCGTTGAGAACGGCTGGGTGCTCGATGGCAGAGACATACAACCGGGCTTGTTCTTGCAACCCTTTAGCAAATAGACCTGGGCTGAGGGCCAAATTATTGGCTTCTGTTCCCCCAGAAGTCCAAACCACATCTTGCGCCCGCGCGCCAACGAGTTTGGCCAGAGCTTCGCGCGCTTCTTCTATGGCGCTGCGCATGGTCCGCCCAGCGCTGTGCACAGATGAAGGGTTACCATACAGATTAAAGGCGGTTTGCATTTTTGCCTTCACACTGTCCAGCATGGGGGCTGAAGCGTTATAGTCTAGATAGATCTGCTTGGTCATGGCTGCACCTGCCGATCAGCACTGGCCTCAAACACTTGGTTTGTAAGGGCCGGGGTGACTAACACATCTTTTAAAGAGGTCTCGGCCAAAAATTGCATAATGTGCTGGCTTAAATCTTGCCAAAGGCTGTGGGTTAAACAGCGAGAGCCGGTAACACAACCTCCGATTTCCTCAAGCGAACAGCGGGTCATTTGTACCGGCTCCTCGACAGCTTGCATAATTTCAAAGATTGAAATGTCATCAGCGCCGCGCGCCAAGCTATAGCCTCCGCCTGGACCGCGGCTGCTTTCAACCAAGCCGGCGCGGCGAAGCTCCATGAAAATTTGTTCTAAAAAGGATTGGGAGATGTTCTGACGTTCAGAAACGGCGGCAATTGGAATTGGCCGCGTGGGAGAGGTTTTCTCGCCAAAATGAGCCAAATCTGCCATCGCCATGACGGCATATCTTCCCTTTGAACTTAATTGCATAGTTAAACCTGATAAAATTTCAAAGATTCTATAAAGTTTCATTCATTTTGGATGATAACTGACGAGAATTTTCTCGCTATTCAGGTCCAAAATGTTTAAATTTAAATTCATTCTAAATTAGAGATAGAATTCTTGACCCCAGAAGTCAAGTATTGTGTTGTATAATAATCATCAAAAAAATCTTTGGCTTTATAAGGGGAACTTGCTAGGTAAGACCCTTACACAAAATTTCAATGGACAGAAATCAAGTCAACCATGCCTGAAGTCATTATTAATGGCCCCGCTGGGCGCCTGGAAGCCCGCTATCACCACAATAAAACCACAGACTCACCGATTGCAATCTTGTTGCACCCGCACCCGCAATTTGGCGGCACAATGAACAACCAGATCATTTATAATCTGTATTACACTTATGTGGAGCGGGGTTTTTCGGTTTTGCGGTTTAATTTTCGCTCTGTTGGACGTAGTCAGGGGGTGTTTGACAATGGGCCAGGTGAGTTGGCCGATGCAGCTAGTTGCCTTGATTGGTTGCAAACCCAAAACCCTGACAGCCGCACCTGCTGGATTGCCGGGGCTTCGTTTGGTGCCTGGATTGCCATGCAATTGCTGATGCGCCGGCCTGAAATTGACGGGTTTATCTCTGTGGCCCCGCCGGCCAATCTTTATGACTTTAGCTTTTTGGCACCCTGCCCCTCTTCTGGCTTAATTGTAAACGGATCTGCTGACCGGGTGGCACCTCCGCAATCTGTGGAAGATTTGGTGAACCGGTTAAAGACGCAAAAGGGTATTGTGATTACCCATGATGTTTTGGAAGGGGCGAACCATTTCTTTGAAGGCAAGATGGATCAGTTGATGGAGAGCATGAATCAATATCTCGATAGTCGGCTGGGCGTAACGAAGACGATGATGATTGAGAGTGATGAGTAGAGTGCATTTGATTTTTTTGTAGGACGAAGGAACTTTCAGCCATGAGTTATGTAGATGGTTACATATTAGCGGTACCGAAAGCTAATCGGACAAGGTTCATTGAATATGCTGAGACGGTTGATAGAATTTTTATAGAACATGGCGCCATACGTGTGATCGAGTGCTGGGCTGACGACGTACCAGAGGGTAAGATTACTGACTTTTACAAAGCTGTACAAACTAAAGATGACGAGACTGTTATTTTTTCATGGGTTGAATGGCCTGACAAAGAAACGCGAGATGCGGGTATGGCTCAGATGGAAGAGGTCATGAAGGCTGATGATCTGTTCAACCCTGAAAAAAACCCCATGCCTTTTGATGGTATGCGGATGATCTATGGTAGCTTCCAACCGGTTGTTGATCTTCATAAAAAAAGTTCCGACTAGGCCGCAAACTCTCTTCTATCCCATTTTACTGATATTCAGTTTTCGTATGAAAATGAAGGTTAGCAGTCATTTGTTTCAACTTGGATTCGATCTGAGCGGGCTAAAAGCTCTTTGTCAGCAAGATCCATTCTTTACCTTTTGAGACCCAATCACCCTTCACCATTGGGCGCCGGGCGGCTTCGGTGTAATTGAAACGTTCATAGAGCTGTTTGGCTTTGGTGTTGTTATCAGCAACGATGACGCTCATGCCAGCTTTGCCTAAACTGAGCCCGTACTCATCCGCTTTGTTTAACAGATGAGAGCCAAACCCGAGATTGCGGTACTCAGGTAGGACGGCCAAGACATTTACATACCAGCTCTTGCAGGCAAGGTTTTCTAGCTCTTGTAGGGGCACGAACATTTTTGGCATATCTGGGGTGATGGTTTGTGGCGTCTCGCCGATCTCATAACCGATGAGACATCCGGCAGCTTTTCCATCTTGTTCGATGATGGTTGCGTTGCGATAGGAAAAGCCACCCTCCTCACGTGATGCGCGCTCTTTGCCAACATCCCATCCTGTTTGTTCATTTTCAGCCGTTTTTTCCCATAGATACAATGGCATGCCTTCGCCGGCATAATTCACTAATTGAGCCAGTAGGGTGGCATCTTCGATTTTTCCGGAGCGGGTTGTTAGTGGTTGTGTTGACATGTTTTGACCTTGGGATTTTTTACCAGCTTGGAACCTATAAAGCTATCAAGCCTTTATTTTCACCGTTTGGTCAAGGAAAACATGAACCTATACTCACCTACTTATAGATGATTGAGAGTGATGATCAGAGGCTTTTGGTTTCGTTTTTGGGAGCAGGAGGAACTTCACTTGTTTTTAGTTCTATTCTTATGGCTTGATTTGGCTTGTGCTTCATGTTCATGACCTTAATATTTTTGATAGAGCTATCTGAGATGAGGACTTTTCCGAGGTTATAGGATTAAAATTTTCATGAATGCTTTTTTTGCGCGCAACTGCTAAAAAAATATGCAGCAGTTGTGTGGTTCGCTAAATTTATATGGTTATGCACGTTTGTTGATGACCAAAAACTGTTTGCTAAATATTTACCCGTCCGTCTTTCTAAATATGATAAGCATATGAAAAATAAGCTATTATTTTTTTGTTCATTCGTTTCAATTTTCTCGATCATTGGTCTGGCATAACGCTTGCTTCTCATATCTTGTGCAGAGAGGCATCTAGGGTTCCGGTTTCGTTGAGACGCAGGTCCAAGAGATGCAAGCTGGTCAGCTTATAACCAGTGACACGGCGGGACAAAATCCCGGGAGATGACTGCACAAAGGTTTGCGCACGCAAGCCTGCTCCCGGTTCGTGCGCAAACTCTAAAACCAAACAAAAGGCTTTTAGCCTTGGAACAGTTTAAGAGAGAAGCATGAGACCCATGAAAAATCATTTTATTAAATTCTTATGTCTAGCCGTAATCTTCACAGCAGCAACATTTTCATCCCTCACCGGGACGACATCAGCGCTGGCTGCCAAGAAAAAAGATTTTAAAGTTTGCTGGTCGATTTATGTTGGTTGGATGCCCTGGGGCTATCTTAAAGACTCTGGCATCATGAAGAAATGGGCCGATAAATACGACATTAGCGTCGATATTGTGCAGATCAATGATTATGTCGAATCGATCAATCAATATACCGCCGGGGCTTATGATGGCTGTTCAATGACCAATATGGACGCTCTTTCTATTCCGGCAGGTGGCGGTGTCGACACCACAGCGTTAATTGTTGGCGATTATTCTAATGGCAATGATGGCATTATTCTTAAAGATAAAAAATCCCTGGCTGATATCAAAGGCCAAAAGGTAAACTTGGTTGAGCTGTCAGTTTCTCACTATTTGTTAGCCCGTGCGCTTGACACAGTCAAACTTTCAGAAAAAGACATCACTGTCGTTAATACTTCTGACGCAGATATGATCGCAGCTTATGCGACCAAAGATGTGACCTGTGTTGTGACCTGGAACCCGCTATTGTCAGAAATTGAAGCCAATAAGAACGCAACAAAAGTTTTTGACAGTTCGCAAATATCAGGCGAAATCATTGACGTGATGATGGTGAACACCAAAACCCTTAAAGATAACCCTAACTTTGGTAAAGCCCTTGTTGGCGCTTGGTATGAATTAATGAAAATCATGTCTGGTGATACAAAAGAAGGTATTGCTGCCCGCACCGCAATGGCTAAAGCTTCAGGAACAGATCTTAAGGGGTATGACGCGCAATTGGGCACAACAAAGATGTTTTATACCCCTGAAGAAGGGGTTGCCTTTATAACCTCCAAAGAGTTGGCGAAAACTATGGAACTTGTCGCCAAGTTTTTATTTGAGAAGGGCATTTTAGGTGAAAATGCTCCTAGCGCTGAATATGTGGGGATCCAATTTGCTGATGGTTCAGTTTATGGGGACAGCAAAAATGTCAAATTACGTTTTGACCCCACATTTATGAAAATGGCTGCTGACGGCAAATTATAATACCTAGCTTTCAATGGCGCCGTCCTTATGTGGGCGGCGCTTCCTTAATAAGGTGTTTCGTATATGCGGCTTATTAATAAAAAATTGAAATGGCATGATCGGGTTATCTTGGGCGCCCTGCCTTTTATTGCTCTTGTTATGACCTATGCAACCGCAAGCTATTTACGCCGGATAGATAACCCGGCAGACAAGCTGTTGCCATCGCTTGAAGCCATTGGCAATGCGTTTTGGCGCATGGCTTTTGTGCCTAGTCCGCGCACGGGAGACTATCTATTGTGGAGTGATACTTTGGATAGTCTTTGGCGACTTGGCACAGGCATGACAATCTCGACCTTGCTGGCACTTTTGTTTGGCATTGCGATTGGTTTTATCCCACATATTCGCAGCACTTTAGCTCCGTTTATTGCCTCCATATCTCTTATTCCTCCAATTACGATATTGCCCATCCTATTTATCATTTTTGGACTTGGAGAAATGTCGAAAGTTATGTTGATTGTCGCTGGTACTGCGCCCATTATGATACGCAGCGTGACACAAGCGGTTCTTGATATTCCGCGTGAAATCATCATTAAAGCCGAAACACTTGGTGCCAGCGTTTGGCAAATGATCACTCGTATTGTCATTCCCACAACACTACCACAGCTTATAACAGCACTTCGCCTAGGCTTGGTGCCGGCCTGGATCTTTTTAATCTCAGCTGAAGCGATTGCCTCCACGTCTGGGCTTGGTTATCGAATTTTCTTGGTGCGGCGCTATCTGGCAATGGATGTTATTTTACCCTATGTGCTTTGGATAACCTTGTTAGCTTTTATAATTGATCGCCTGTTACTTTATATTTCGAAACGGATATTTCGTTGGCACCACCTTTCTGGAGAGAGCTTGTGACATCAGCCACCATAAATGACCTTTCCACTGACGTACCAAAAACCACACCCGCAAAAATTGAGATGCGGTCTGTGGCTATGGAATATGATGGAATCCCCATTCTTGAACGGGTAGATCTTAGGGTTGAGCCGGGCAGCTTTTGTACCATTGTGGGCGCATCAGGGTGCGGAAAGTCAACTTTTTTACGGCTGTTGCTGTCACAAGAGCGCCAAACAAGGGGGCAAATTCTGCTTGATGGCAAGCCCCTTCCTGTTGAGCCGACCCCAGATCGAGGCATTGTTTT
>JANQQH010000260.1 GCA_028285025.1 Hyphomicrobiaceae bacterium
ATTGAAGAGGATGCCCACACAGTGATTAGCCTGCACCGTCCGGGATACTATTTGGAGCGCATGAAGTGTGATGATGGTGAAGATGAAGACCTTCGGCAACAGGAATTAAAAAAGCATAAAAATACTTTTGAGGCCGCTGTCTTAAAGCAAAGAAACGGTGTGTGTCGCCCTGTTGATCTGTGGTGCAACATGGCCACCAACACCATTGGAAATAAGGGGAGGGGCTGATGGGTAGAATTGGACATAATAACCCTCCTGGCAGTGAGGTTCTTACTATCACAGATCCAATTGAATATATGCGTTACCTGGTGCGCTTTACAGCGATCAGTACAACGGCAAAAGCGGTTGGTCATGAGCTTGTTTGCTGCATGAAAAAGGGCGGTTCTTGCTGGCCATCGACCAAGGAACTTATGGCGAACACAGGTATAAAAGACAGTCGCACAATGACATCCGCCTTGAAGGATATTGAGGAAAAATTGGGTGTCATAATTGAGAGAAAAAATGGGGCTAAAAGCAAGTATTTTGCACCCCAACCACCCGCATCAAATGCACCTGCATTAAATGATACCACCTGCATTAAACCCACTGCATTTAATGCAGGTGGTGACAATAAACCGTGTGGGTTTAACGCAGGTGGTTCGCGCACGCCTATGCGCGGGCGTTCTTTATCCCAAAAAAATATTAATCCCACCCCCAAACCCCCTCCCTTAAATTCGATTGAAGCGAGAGATCGAGAAAGTGTGTGTGCGAAAGAGGTTTTGCCTGAGGGATTTAAACCTCTTGGTCACGGGGTGACGATCAATTGCGAAACGGTTCAGCACAAAGATTTCACCATCTCAATTCCGGCAGTGGAAATGCAGCTTGAGTTGACACCTGGATGTGCTGGGGAGGATGCCCGCAAATGGTGCCAAAGTTTCGCGCTTCAGTGGGCCTCTGAATTGGAATCCGGCAAGGAAAAATTTGCTGTTGTGCCGGGTAACATTACCAGAGCAATTGCCAGTTCTGTAACCCGCAAAGTTCGCCATCAAGAGCAAGATGACCAGCGAGCAAAGAACAATCGCAAAAGTTCTGACAAGGACAAAATCCAGGCAATCGTGGGAGGCAATTCATGAGGCATTTTTGTGAAGCGATAGAAATATTTGCTTTGGCGGTTGTCGGGATTGTGTGTTGGCTACTGACAGCAATTCCATTGATAATTTTATCGATTGTTTCTGACTGGAAATTTTTAGCAATAACAGGGAGCACACTTGTTGCGATGGTGTGGCTACTCCAATGACAGAACCACTCTGGCAGAATGAGGCAA
The DNA here is from genome assembly GCA_028285025.1 of Hyphomicrobiaceae bacterium. Lineage (GTDB taxonomy): Bacteria > Pseudomonadota > Alphaproteobacteria > Rhizobiales > HXMU1428-3 > HXMU1428-3. The sequence goes on from JANQQH010000260.1 coordinate 1,304, forward strand.
AGGAGACAACCCAATGACCAGCATCATTCTAATAACAGGTTTAATCATAGCCTTGTCTTTTTCACTGACCCTCAACTGGTGGCAGAAACTAGAGATAAAAAATTTGAAGAGCAGATACACGCAGCTCTATGAGCAAACGGAAAGCATAGGCTCAGACGGGCACAGTTTGCCACATACGAGCGTTAGAGCAATTTATGTGGACGAGAACTTAAAAATAGTAGATCCCGCTCAGCGGTCAAATATGGGGCAATAAAGCTATATGGGTAAAGTTATCAATTTGGATATACCAACAGTTGGCGATGTTCAACCAGACAAGGTCTTAAAGGCTCATGAGGGTGAGTTAGAAGAGGTTGTTCTGATAGGAGTAGATGAAAAGGGCGAATATGTTTTTGCTGGTTCCACGTCTGATCCTGAGCGCCTGTTGTGGTTGGTAGAGGCTTTTAAAAATAAAATAATAAATTCATCATTTGATGATGAGACTTGGTAGCGGGGCTACATGGGTAAACAGCAAAAAAAACAAAATACGCTTTCTTCCAATTGGAACGGTGTTCCAACAAAGGAACGAGCAAGGCGCGCTATGGAAATAGCCCCCCCTGAAAGCAAATCCCAAGTGCGCTGCACGATTGTGCCCCCAATCAAACCTCATGGTTATGCTGTAAAAACCAAAAAGAACCACTTAGAAAAAGCCCTTGATGATGCTGAGTATCATGCTTTGGCCTTGTACGTTTATGGCAAGATCAACGCCATGGCCACACCAAGCACAACAGATCTCAACAGTGCAGGGGGTGGGGGCTATGGCAGTAAATTGCCTTTCAGCGCAAAAAAACAACTGGCCATGAATTGGTGTGCGTTTATTGACAATAGATTGGCGCCAGAACATTTGGCCATTCTTGAAAAGCTCGTTCAGGCTTGCATTGGTGAACAAAAAATCTGTGAAAACACTATCGGCAAAGCTGTCACAGGCTCTAATGATAACCGGCAAAAAATAGGTGGCTACAAAGGCTATTTAAAAGCTGTTTCACAGCTCATTTTAGAAAATGACAAAAACTACAATTCTTTGCTTGATTTGCATTTGGCGCAGAATT
>JANQQH010000316.1 GCA_028285025.1 Hyphomicrobiaceae bacterium
AATTCTATTGACACAGATTGAGTTTTGAATATAGTCACTTTTTTTCATGGTGCGCGATTTGCGCGCGCCAGACTAAACCGCTGTCTGAGGTTCAAATCAGCTTCAAGCTGTTTCATCATAATTAAGACAAAAGCTTGCGCAAATAAGGGGTTACCCGCGACGCGCAACACCACAAGACGCGAAAACATAAAGGTAAAAACCCATGTATGCGGTGATTAAAACCGGCGGCAAACAATATCGTGTTGCCAAAGATGATGTGTTGAAAATCGAAAAGCTAGATGGAAAAACTGGCGATAAGATTGAATTTAAAGAAGTTTTAATGGTTGGCGGTGCAGGCGAACCAGCTGTAGGCACCCCGCTTCTAGATGGCGCGGTGGTGACAGCAGAAGTGGTTGACCAAACAAGAGCGGCTAAAATTATCGTTTTCAAAAAGAAACGGCGCCATAATTACCGGCGCAAAAAAGGCCATCGCCAACATCAAACCGTTGTGCGCATTACTGATATTAAAAAGTAACTGATTGAAAACGCAAACGGTTTAAACTATTAAAGTTTTTTACGAAGGATCATAGACAATGGCACATAAGAAAGCAGGCGGTTCATCCAGAAACGGGCGCGATTCAGCCGGACGCCGCCTTGGTGTAAAGAAATTTGGTGGGGAGCAAGTTATCCCTGGAAACATCATTATCCGCCAACGGGGCACAAAATGGCACCCTGGTGAAGGCGTCGGCATGGGTAAAGACCATACAATTTTCGCAATTCGCGAAGGAAACGTGTCTTTCCGCACACGTCACAACGGAAAAGTGTTTGTTTCTGTTGATGAAGGCAAATAAATCACTTTGCGCGACTCACTTTTATTTTTATTTTGTTCAAAAAGGAGGCTGATGGTCTCCTTTTTTTATGATTTAGAGCGTTCCGCCTATAAAGTGTTTAACGGTTTTAGGAAAAAAAGAACGCTAGAATTAAGAGCAAACATAAGTTTTAAATGCCATGATGCAGCGTGCACAAGAAGATAGCTTAAGAATACGGCCCATCAGCCTATTTGACGTTCCCATGATCGTCGAACTGGTCAATGATTGGGAAGTTGTCTCTATGCTTTCACGCTTGCCTTACCCTTATGAACCGCGCCACGCTGAAAATTGGATCAATGAGATTGAACAAAACCGGCGTGAAGATGCCTGGGCGATTGAGTCTGACGGGCATTTTGCAGGTATTGTTGGCTATAGCCGCACTTCTTTATCTCATGGAGAGCTAGGCTATTGGCTGGGCAAAGCCTATTGGGGACGCGGCCTGGCCACAAGAGCAGCTTGGCAAATCATAGCCCATGGCTTTGCCTCAGAGCCTTTTAAATTTTTTCACGCAAACTATTACACTGAAAATGAACGCTCAAAGCGCGTATTGGACAAGCTTGGGTTTCAACCCGTCGATATCATTCAATGCTCATCTGTTGCCCGCGGCTGCTCCGTTCCGGCCCAGCGCTGCAAACTAACCCGCCAAGCCTTTGAGCAAATGACAGGCTAAAATAGTCTTATCTAAAAAAATGAAACTGCCTAGTGTGTGCCTTAATTTCTCCTTCACAAAGAAGCTGAGACGCTATATCAATCACCTATTATGAAATTTCTAGATCAAGCACGCGTTTACATAAAATCTGGCAGCGGTGGCAATGGCTGCGTTTCATTTCGGCGTGAAAAATATATTGAATTTGGCGGGCCCAATGGCGGCGATGGCGGGCGCGGCGGCGATGTAATTGCCCTGTGCGTTGACAATCTCAACACGCTCATCGATTTTCGCT
>JANQQH010000325.1 GCA_028285025.1 Hyphomicrobiaceae bacterium
GGCCCTTGCGGGCTTAAATCATAGTCGGATGGGTGTGCTTGTGTTTGAACAATTGTGTCTTGATATAGATCTGGTTTAGGAGCGGTTTTATCTGGTTGGCTTTGCGGAGCTGGGCGCTCACCCGTTTTTTGTTCTGGACTAACTTGCGTTTCTTGCTTGGCTGGTGGCGGAGTTGGTTGTTTTGCTTTTGGCTGGGCCTGAGGCTTTGGTTGTGGTTTTTCTTGCTGCTTTGTGGCCTCGTTAAGGGCTTTTATGCTCGCTTGTTCTTGCTCTGCTTGATTAAGGTTTTTTAAGGCCTCATCAAAAGTGAGCCCGTGACGCTCTAAAATTTTATGGGTGATCATGCCCCCTTCACCACTGATTATGGCTGAAAGAATGTTGGCACCATCTATTTCAGTTTGGCCAGATGCCAAGGCTGCGGCTGAGGCATGGGCAATTAGGTTTTGCACAGTGATATCAAAACTGGGGGGAAGGGCGTTGGGGCTTATTGCACGCGCTTCTGGGCCCAATTTGCGTAACAGGTCAAGGCATAGGGCTTCTACATTGACTTTGCAGGCCAATAAAACAGCCACTGCATCTGGGTCTTGGCCCATGGCAAGCAATAAGTGATCTAACCCGACAATGGTGTGTTTGCGCCGGGCTGCTAAGTCTTCAGCACGGCTTAAACTTTCATGTAAGTTCCGGGTTGCTGGAAGTTGTTGACCTAAATCATTGGTCATTTCTACACTACTCAAGCTGCCTCCAAGCTTTGCACGCCATACCACCTTTGCCATGACCGCCAGTTTTTATGTTTGTTGGCAAGCATGATAATTGCTGGATAAGGCCGGTTTGTGGCCGAATGCAGGCCAGGTATAACCTCTTCTTTAATAAAATTTAGCAATATTTAGCTGGTTTGGGTATCGTTATTTTGTTTTTGAAAGGGCTTTTGCGTTAGCTTTATCAATATTTTTAGATTGTGGTTAAGCCTAATCCCTTTTAAGAACTTTTTTATAAAGAAATATTTTGATGAATTTGAATTGGCGGGCCAATGAAAACCCCTGTTATTGAAGAAATTGCTAGTGAGCTTTCTCCATTGAGTAAAGCGCAAATCTTGTCTGAGGCGTTGCCGTTTATGCAGCGGTACGACAATCAAACTGTGGTTGTCAAATATGGCGGCAATGCCATGGGAGATGAGGCGCTCTCGTTAAGTTTTGCGCGCGATATTGTGTTGTTAAAACAAGCCGGGGTGAACCCGATTGTTGTGCACGGCGGGGGGCCACAAATTGGCGCGATGTTGGAGCGGTTGCAAATTAAATCAGAGTTTAAAGATGGTTTGCGGGTCACCGACCAGCCAACCGTTGAAATTGTACAAATGGTTTTGGCCGGATCGATCAATAAAGAGATTGTCTCGGCTATCAATGCGCAAGGGGGTAAGGCGTGTGGTATTTCAGGCAAAGACGCGCATTTGATGATTGCCAAAAAGCTTGAGAAGCGCACTGTTGATCCCAAATCCAACACCACCAAATTGGTTGACCTTGGCTTTGTTGGTGAGCCGGTGCATATGAACCCTCACATTGTTGAAGTGATGATTAACAGTGACCTAATTCCTGTGATTGCACCGATTGCCAGTGGGCAAGACAATGAGACGTTTAACATTAATGCGGATACCTTTGCGGGGCATTTGGCGGCGGCTGTCAATGCCAAGCGCCTATTATTATTGACAGATGTTGCCGGGGTGTTGGATAAGCAAGGTGATTTGATTGAACAGCTTACAGTTGATGAAGCGCGAGAGCTGATTAGTGCTGGTACCATTTCTGGGGGCATGATTCCGAAAATTGAAAGCTGTATGGGCGTGGTTGAAAATGGTGTTGAAGGGGTTGCCATTGTTGATGGTCGGGTTCGCCATGCAGTGTTATTAGAGTTGTTAACAGAG
>JANQQH010000331.1 GCA_028285025.1 Hyphomicrobiaceae bacterium
TGGTGCCATGTCATGGCGCATGAAAGCTTTGAAGATGAAGCAACAGCGGCACTGATGAATGAAAAATTTATCAACATCAAGGTTGATCGGGAAGAACGACCAGACATTGATGCAATCTATATGGCGGCCCTCCATCACCTTGGTGAACAAGGGGGCTGGCCCCTGACTATGTTTTTAACCCCAGATGCCAAACCCTATTGGGGCGGCACCTACTTTCCCCCCATTCAAAGCCTAGGCCGCCCCTCTTTTGCTCAAGCGCTCGAATTTGCGGAGAAAGTTTATCGCGATGATAATGAGGCCGTAATGCACAATGCCACCAACCTCACCCAACTGATTGCCCCGCAAAAACCAAAAATGATGGGCCCTGAAATCTCTGACGACATATTGCGCAATGTCACCCAGCGCATGGGAGAAATGATGGATGGACACAATGGCGGCTTACGCGGCGCGCCCAAATTTCCTCAATACCCCTTGTTTAATTTTCTCTGGCGCGTTGGCCTGCGCTTTGACCAACCACAAACCCAAACCCATGTTGAACACCTTCTACAAAACGTCTTTCAAGGGGGCATTTATGATCATATTGGCGGCGGCCTGGCCCGTTATGCGGTCGACGAGCAATGGCTTGTCCCCCATTTTGAAAAAATGCTGTACGACAATGCCCTCATGCTCGAGCTGGCCACCCAAGTTTACAAACAAACCAAAGCCCCCTTGTTAAAGATAAGAATAGAAGAAATCATCGCCTGGGCGAAACGTGAAATGCTCTTGCCAGAAGGTGCCTTTGCCGCCTCTCTTGACGCTGACAGCGAAGGCGAGGAAGGCAAATTCTATGTTTGGCAAGCTCAGGAAATAAGATCTTTGCTCGGCCAAGATTATGAGTTTTTTGCCGAAAATTACGATGTCACTGAAGGAGGCAACTGGGAAGGCAAAACCATCCCCAACCGCCTGAAGTCACCAGAGCTCCTCAGTGATGAAGACGAACAAAAACTAAATCAATTAAAAGCAACCTTGCTAGAAGCGCGCATCAAACGCACACCACCCGGACTTGATGATAAAATCTTGACCGACTGGAACGGTATGATGATTACCGCACTCACCCAAGCCAGTGACACCTTCAACCAACCAAAATGGCAACAGCTGGCCAAAACCGCCTATCAATTCATCATTGATCACATGATCACAAAACAGGACGGCCTGCATCATTCCTTTTGCGCAGGAAAATGCACCAGCCCGGCTCTCCTGCAAGATTACGCGCATCTCATCCGCGCCAGCCTCACCCTTTATCAAAACACCGCACACAAAACCTATCTGGAAAAAGCCATGACTTTGTTCGAAACAGTAAACGAAGAGTTTTGGTGCCCAGACTATGGCGCCTATTTCACCACTTCAAAACACCGTCAAGATGTGATCATCCGCGGCAAAACAGGCGCGGATGAGGCCACGCCAAATGCCAATGCCATTATGGTTTCAAATTTAATGGCACTCTACAGTTTAACCGGCAATAAAGATTTAAGACAAAAAGCACAAAAAACTGTTCAAGCCTTTGGCGCCACCATCGCCAAAGATATCTTTTCTCATGTCGGCTTACTTGGCAGCGCCATAGACATCTTAGCGCCACTACACCTGATCATAATCAAAACTGAAAATGACCAAGAAAATGCACAAGAAATGGTCTCCTTGGCCAAAACCGTATCAGCACCAAATCTGATTCTGCAACTGATTAACGAGACGGAAAATATCCCCCCCACCTCACCAGCACATGGCAAAACAGCCCTAGACAATAAAAGCACAGCCTATCTTTGCACAGGCCAGCATTGCCTAGCGCCAATCACCAACAGCTTGTCATTAAGCTCTGCTATAGTGGAAAATATCAAGGCAAAAGCTTAATAAGATCATTTGACAACAAGCGAAAAATAAGAAATTAAGCAACCAAACTTAACTTGCCTTATCAATGGTAAGCCAATATTTTAATAAATCGCGCAAAATAGCACAAAGAAATATTCATAAGGTTATAGCCACAACACTTGTCTGATGAGCCCTATTGCAAACATAAAATTGCCGACCACAAAGCAAACAAAACCGTTCAATAGACAAGTTGCAGCACTACCCTTTATTTTTGTAAAAAAAGATCTCCTCATCTGCCTGATAACATCACGTGAAACAAACCGTTGGATCATTCCTAAAGGGTGGCCAAAAACCGATGTTGAAAATTATAAAATGGCTGAAATAGAAGCCCAAGAAGAAGCCGGGCTGCACGGGCCTATCAGCAAATCATATCTGGGCACTTACATCTATAAAAAGAAACTACACACCTTTGCCTCTGTCATGTGCAAAGTTGAAGTCTATCCGCTCCTAGTCACCAAACAAGACATCACCTGGCCAGAAAAAGGCCAACGAAACATTGACTGGTTTAGCCAAGAAGAAGCTGCCAACCTTGTTGAGGAAGAACAACTATCCCAGCTCTTGCTCAATATCAAAAAAGGCAAAAAACAAACATTGCTGCTTAAAACTTGAAACCAAAACCCTTGATCACTTGCCAATTTAACAACGAATAACGTAAAAAAGGGCAACCCATCATCAAGGCAAGCCAATCATCAAAGCAAAGGCAAAATGAATGCCAGATACGAATAACAAAACTGGTCAGCTGATAAATCCAAAAAAATCAACTTTAGACAAAGATCTACAAAAACTCACAAAATTAGAAGACGCCACCCGTTTTACGTCAAACAATCTTGTCACCCCTAGCCTTGCATTTTTATTCTTGGCCATAGCAGGGATTGTTGCAGCCACCATCCTTGGAGATCAGCCTAATTCATTCGTCATCGTTGTTGCTGCCATCATAGGTGGCTATATGGCACTAAACATTGGTGCAAATGATGTGGCAAATAATGTTGGCCCAGCTGTTGGCTCAAAAGCTTTAACAATGTTTGGCGCGCTTGTCATAGCCGCAATTTTCGAATGCGCTGGTGCTCTTCTGGCTGGCGGAGATGTTGTTAAAACCATTTCCAAGGGCATAATTGATCCAAGCCTGGTTCCAAATTCAGACATCTTTGTTTGGGCTATGATGGCCGCTTTGCTCGCCTCTGCCATTTGGGTCAATCTAGCAACCTATTTACGCGCCCCTGTTTCAACCACCCATGCCGTCGTTGGCGGTGTCATGGGGGCCGGCATCGCCTCAGTTGGTCTTAATGCGGTCAATTGGGTCACCATGTCAGCCATTGCCGCAAGTTGGATAATCTCACCGATTCTAGGCGGGCTTATAGCGGCCATTTTTCTAGCCTTCATCAAAAGTTTCATCATTTATCAAGACGATAAAATAAAAGCCGCCCAGCGCTGGTTGCCCATACTCATAGCCATCATGGCGGCAGCCTTTTCTGCTTATCTAATGATGAAAGGGTTAAAAAAAATCTGGCGCCCAGAAACAAATTTAATCATTATACTATCTGGTCTGATCTTTGCTGGCATTTACTTCACCATGCGCCCCATCATTGCCAAACAATGCATTGGGTTGGAAAACCGCAATCAATCTTTGCGCAGCCTATTTCATTTCCCCCTCATTTGTTCCGCAGCCCTTTTGTCATTTGCTCATGGGGCTAACGATGTTGCCAATGCCGTTGGGCCGTTGGCCGCCATCCTCCATTCCGTCCAATCAGGAGACATAGCCGCAAAAGTTAACATCCCAACCTGGGTAATGCTCATAGGCGGCATTGGCATTAGCTTGGGGTTATTTCTTTATGGCCCCACCCTCATCCGCATGGTTGGCAATGAAATCACCAAAATGAACCCAATGCGCGCCTTTTGTGTTGCGCTTGCTGCTGCTATAACAGTTATTATCGCCTCAGCTCTAGGCTTGCCTGTAAGCTCCACGCACATCGCTGTTGGCGCGGTATTCGGTGTTGGATTTTTCAGAGAATATTACACAAGCGCCAGTAAACGGCGTAAAAAATATATCAAAAAGCAAAGCCAAGCCATCGCAACAAAAACAGCAAAAAAAATAATTTCTCAAAAAAAACAAAGGCGCAAACTCGTCCGCCGCTCGCACTTTATGGTCATCATCTCCGCCTGGATCATCACCGTACCAGCCGCTGCCACCCTATCAGCCATTATCTTTTTTATTTTAAAAATTATTTCTGAAACATCTTAAGGTCAGTCCTCAACTCTTTCAACCTCAAGCCACCCTCGATATGCAATCAAAGGTCCTAAAAACCGAATACGCAAGTTAATATCAAACGCATAATGCCCCTCTTCATCAATATATTCGATGGTCTTACTTATAGGCATAAGTGCTTTTGGCAATCGAACGCCTAAAAACCACCAATCATGTAATGACCAATGCACCTTTGTTTTTTCAACGTCTAAAGCAACACAAAAGCGAAACGGAAAATAAGTTTCGTAAAGACAAAAAGACGTCTCCCCGTTTGCAAGCGATAATGCAGTTGAAAAAGCAGACGCCCCAAATTGCCGGCGCCAAACCTCTGTCTGATTGTGTTTCTCAACTGTCAATACAACAGGGACACGTGAAGTCGGCGGCAATTTAAGCACCCAAGACAACATCTTAATCAACACCCCTTTACCACGTACAACCTCAGCCTCACCATGGTAACAATGTTTTGCGCTCACAGAATGAAACACACGCCAAACCTTTGGCATATCATCAAATCTTGGCCCAAAAATTTCACGGAATAACATTCAAAGTCCTTACAAAATAAATCGATCTTGAACATCAGGCCCTGGCACCATACAAGTTTCCCTCTGACCAAACACCCAATAGCGATTTCGCTTTATCCGCTCATAAAACCAATCCAACACCACATTCGGCAATACATCAAAAACACAAACAAAGCGCCATGGATAACCAATGGTCTTACAAACCAAAAAAAAGGCCTGCATACGCATCTTTACCTGGCCGTCAACAATCACTAAATTGGTCTCAAATTCTTCGGTGTTAAGCTCAAAATGTCGATAAAGCGCTTGGCCAAGAGATGATTGCGCGGTGGTAAAAACAAATTGTTTCTCATGGTCATGCGCCAACACCCAATGAATAAATCTAGAGCACAAAACACAAACCCCATCAAAAACAATAAGCGGGTCCTTACCACTCCATCCATTATGTTGAACGGCTGCCACATAATCAGAAGATTTATATTTTTGGTCTCCAGCCATTGAAGCATTCCTCTCAAAACAAAATCTCTCAATGCTAAAAACGGACAAACTTTGATCTTAAGAAATTTATAAATCATTACACTCAATATTTATCAGTATTGCGCATAATAATGCCAAATGCATTGAAGTTTTCACTAATCATATAATGAATAAAAATGAAATAAAAAAAGGGTTTTACAAGTGTATTAAAAAATAAAATTACACTTTTATTTTAATGTAATAAATCAATAGTAAAATTACATTTACTAACGATATTCTTACAAATAAAAATGTTTTTTTCCCTTATGTTTAGGATCTAACCATCACACATAAACGGCACAAGGAGAAAAAATATGGCTCCATTCAAAATTTTGAAACAGGCTAGCCTAATTTTATTCACATATAGCCTTATAGGACTTCTACCAGCCAAAGCTGACAACCTAGAAGATCGTGAAACTCATATTGATAAATATGGAATGACCAATCCAATTGAGGAAAGTATCGAATTTCAATTAGAGAAAATGAAAACAGGCAAAACCAACGGTACATTAACCGTATTATGTTGGAAAGCCCATGAACTCACAAAAGCAGGCCAAAACAAAAGAGCCTATCCAGTCCTTCTAACCTGTGCAGAAAACGGACATGATATTTCCATGCTGTACTTAGCAAACATGTATGAAAGAGGCTCAGGGGTGGAACAAAATTATGTCACAGCAGCCAAATGGCTAAAACGCACAAGTGATCGCGGCTTTAGTTCAGGCCAACTTTATTATGGCATTGCCCTCATTCTTGGAAAAGGTGTGAAACAAGACATTGAAACTGGAAAAGAACTCATTCGAAAAGCAGCAGCACAAGATGATCAAACTGCCAAAGATTTGATTTTAGCCAATTTCGATGTGAGTACAGTACTCCCAGATGGCGTTGAGCAAAATAAATTCAACAAAAACTTTTAAAATCAGACTGTAAACAACAAGTAGATTTGAGATTGTTGCAAAAATTATACAACAAAATAACAATCTCAAATCTTAAAAATTTAAGTGATCCTTCCCCCCTATTGCACCTTTAAAAAACTCTTAGGAACCCAACCTACGGCTGCGTCAGTTTGACACAGAT
>JANQQH010000348.1 GCA_028285025.1 Hyphomicrobiaceae bacterium
CCTTAACTTCCATGGTGAGACTTTGGCATTTTAAATTCCCTTGTCAAGGGTCCCCGCTATGCGGCTACCGCCCTTGACAAGGAAATTTAAAATGCAAAAATCTCACCATGGAAGTTAAGGCACAAACTGGCACCATCTCGCAGATAACTTAAAATAAACTTGAGATCGTTTAATATAAAAATGAATGATTCGTGTGGGAGATGGTGTGCTGAAACGGTTTGACAATTGGCCTGTGGATGATGAGCTGCAAGCAGCGCTAAAGGCGTGGTATGCACATCTGTGTGATGAGCGCAATTTGGCTGATAAAACGCTGGAGAGTTATTGCCGGGATCTGCGTCAATTATTGGGCTTTTTTCATCGTCGCACCAACAGACCCCTTGCCTTGGCTGACCTGCCCCCGTTAGAAGCGCGGGACTTTCGGGCCTTTCTTGCCTTTCGCCGTGAAAAAGGGGCCTCTGACCGATCTGTGGCACGGGCGCTTTCAGCCATTCGTATGTTTTTTAAATTTCTTGAGCATCGGTATGGGCTTTCCAACAAGGGATTATTATTGGTCTCTTCGCCTAAAATTGCCCATGCGATCCCCAAACCGTTACCTGTGGACAAGGCCATGGAAAGCTTGAGCTCCAGCGAGACCGTGCGCGGGCTCAAAGCCAGTGATTGGATTATTGAACGCGATGGGGCTGTGTTGCTTTTGCTTTATGGAGCGGGCTTGCGCATTTCTGAGGCTTTGGATTTAAAGCGATTTGAAGCACCGATTAACGGCGTTGAGGTGTTAACGGTGCGCGGTAAAGGCGGCAAGGAACGCCGGGTGCCGATTTTGCCGGTTATTTGCGAGGCTGTGGAGCGCTATATTGCCAGTTGCCCGCATGAACTGGCAGATGATAAGCCTTTGTTTCGCGGCGAGCGGGGCGGTAAACTTTCACCGCGGGTGATCCAATTGTTGATGGAGCGGGTGCGCGAGGCGCTGAAATTGCCAAGCACCGCCACGCCGCACGCGCTGCGCCATTCTTTTGCAACTCACTTGTTAGGCTCTGGGGCTGACTTGCGGCAAATTCAAGAACTGCTTGGCCATGCCAGCCTTTCAACCACACAGATTTATAC
>JANQQH010000381.1 GCA_028285025.1 Hyphomicrobiaceae bacterium
CGACCTAACAACTGTCACGGCAAAAACGGCTGAGGCTTGGGAAGTGGAACCGGCCCCCGATGATCAGGTCATCGACGTTCTGTCTAAAGGTGTTAAGGAACTAACACCGCAGTCTCTGGTTGATGGTCTTCGCCCGCTACAGCCGCGGCTTTATTCAATCTCCTCAAGCCCCAAAAAGCACCCAGGAGAAGTTCATCTGACAGTTGGTGAAGTGCATTACGAACTGAACGGCACAGCGCGCAAAGGTGTCGCCTCTACCTATCTTGGTGAGCGCCTTCATTCTGGTGGTTCGGTAGGCGTCTATGTCCAGAAATCTGGTCATTTTCACTTACCCAAAGATGATAATACGCCCTTGATTATGATTGGGCCTGGCACTGGAATTGCCCCATTCCGGGCATTCCTAGAAGAGCGTGAGATGCGCGGCGCTGCGGGCCCATGTTGGCTATTCTTTGGCGATCAACACGAAGCAACCGACTTTCTCTACCAGGATGAAATCGCAAACTGGAAAACAAGCGGACTTTTGGAAAAAACGTCACTGGCTTGGTCACGGGACGGTAATCAGAAAGTTTACGTACAGCATCTGATTGAGAAAGACGGCGCAAAATTCTTTGAGTGGCTAGAAGCTGGTGCCGCAATCTATGTTTGCGGGGATGCCACACGCATGGCAGCAGATGTTGATCAAGCAATTCGCAATGTCATCTCCTGCCACGGTTCGCGAGATGAAGCTAGCGCACAAACTTATCTCGAGGACCTCAAGAAGGCTCACCGTTACCAGCGCGATGTCTACTAAGAGAACAAAGAAAGATTAGTGTAATAGCATTATTGCCCTCGTTTTTAAGACTTACTCCGCCCTTCTATCATAAATCTAAACAGTCAATAAGGAATACACAATGAAACGTCAGCAACTCACAGAGAAGATCCTCGATATCAAACGGGAAAAGGGATGGTCTTGGGGCTATATAACAGAAGAAATCGGCGGCATCAGTCCAGTGCTTATTGTTGGCGCTCTTCTTGGCCAACAGCGTCTTGTAAAACCGCTGGCAAAAAAGGCTGCCGCACTCTTCAGCCTATCGGCGCCAGAAGAGGCAATGTTAAACGAAATTCCGATGCGCGGTGAAGGCATACCCATGCCGCCCTCTGATCCGCTCATTTATCGTTTTTACGAACTCGTAATGATCAATGGCCCGGCATGGAAAGCACTGATTGAGGAAGAGTTCGGTGATGGTATCATGTCAGCAATCGATTTCGATATGGAAATGGAAAGGCTTCCCAACGAAAAAGGCGATCGTGTAAAATTCACAATGTCTGGTAAATTTCTTCCCTACAAATATTATGACGCAGAACAAGGCATTGCACCATTGGGACTTGCAGAGCTTGACGTTGAGTAATTATTTTGATGCCAACGGAGTGGCGTTACAGCAAGAAGATCACCACAGCTAAGTTACAGTTTAGATAATCGACCAAGCCCCACAAAAATTATTCTATCAGACGTTAGGAAACTAGATCCTGTTGACAAATTGCATGACGAATTTTACTAGGTTTTTTTATTAGAAAATAAATTATTACTTCGATTTTAAATGCATTTAAATATCTACTTTTTAACAATAAAGTATATTTATGATTTATTAAACACTAGCAATAGTGCATAAAAATTATTTTACTGTTTTTAAAGACAATTTTGCTAGACATATTTTTGTAGTAAATGTGTTTGGGTATTGGAATGTCTTATTTTTATGCTGCTCTTTCTCATGCTGAGAGATTTGGCTTTTATAACTCTTGCGTAACCTTCTTCAAATTATTTTGGCTAAGCATAAAAGCAAACCAGGTTATTTGGTTGTTCGTTCTCTTTTATGTTCTGATATCAAGAATTACAATCGCTTCATTTACCACCGAAGACCCAACACCATTCTATCTAATAATTTATTCATTTTTCCGGTTTGGCTTATTCTTTTATGCTCTCGGAATAATTGTTGAGCGCTTCTTTAATATGGTATTTTTTGAACAACCAGAGCAGCCCCTAAAAGCTTTTCTACCCAGCTTCAAATCTTTTTTCATGTGCCCACAGCGCCTGGCCAATGGTCTGCCAATATTAATCGCAACGTTTGTGACAATGAATCATTTTGGTCAGATCAAAGCAGTTATCCCGCAATTAAATCCATTTAGTTGGGACGAAACCTTTATGCAAATAGACAGAGCGCTGCATTTTGGCATTGACCCTTGGGTCATAGTCAACCTATTTCTGGGTTATTTACCCATCACGATAGTGATCGACTGGATCTATTTATTATGGATCTTTATTATTTATGGCGTTTGGATGTCAGCCGCCTTTGCCAAAGAGCACTCTGCTTTACGCACACAGTTTTTATTGGCATTCCTGTTAATTTGGACCATTGTCGGCAATGGGTTTGCAATCATGCTATCTTCAGTTGGTCCAATCTTTTATGGAGACATAGGACTTCAACCAAATCCCTTTATCGGATTGACCAATTATCTAGCCCAAGTCGATAGTCAGTTTTCTCTACTTGTTTTACAAATCAAAGATATTTTATGGTCAAGCTATACCGGCACAGGATCCATAGTCAAAGGCATTTCAGCCATGCCAAGCATGCATAATTGCAGCGCTATTCTGGTGGCCATATATGCCTGGCATGTCGACAAAGCCTTTGGCAAAGCCTTAACAGCTTTTGCTGGCATTATTTTCCTTGGATCAATTCACCTCGGCTGGCATTACGCCATTGATGGTTATTTAGCCGGCATATTAGCCTTTTTAATTTGGTGGGTTGCAGGTAAGATTGCAGTTTGGATGCATACATTGCCCGAAAGCCAAATATATGAGGCCTACAAAAAACGTATGACCAATAACATTATCTAAAAAAGGCATAATGAATGAGGGGTGTTGAGCCTAGGCCCTTACCAACGCCATATAATCATCCAGCAATGCTTTAGAAATCTCACCTGGCGTAAAACGATACTGCGATATTTCAGATACAGGGGTCACTTCTGCAGCTGAACCTGTGATAAAACATTCGCTAAAATCTGCCATCTCTTCCGGCATGATCACCCGTTCAACAACTTCAATTTGCCGCTGCTTGGCCAGGCCAATAACGGTGCGACGCGTAATGCCATCAAGAAAACAATCAGGGATCGGCGTATGAATCACACCATCTTTGATAAAAAACACATTCGCACCGGTTGCTTCTGCCACCTGACCGCGCCAATCGAGCATTAATGCATCAGCATAACCCATTTGTTCCGACTTATGCTTTTCAATCGTACAAATCATATAAAGACCAGCCGCTTTTGAACGACACGGCGCAGTGCGCGGGTCAGGACGTCGATAATCAGCAAGGCGCAAACGAATGCCTTTCATGCGTTCCTCAGGATCAAAATAAGATCCCCACTCCCACGCCGCGATGGCCACATTAATGGTGGTTTTTTGGGCGGCAACCCCCATTTGCTCACTACCGCGCCAAGCAATCGGGCGCATATAACCTTCAGTTAAACCCTGGCGCTCCATCACAGCAATACATGCCTCGTTTAACTGGTCAACGCTGTAAGGGATTTCAAAATCTAAAATCGAAGCTGATTGATGCAACCGCTCGCTATGCTCATTTAACTTGAAAATCTTGCCGCCATAAATCCGCTGGCCTTCAAACACCGCGCTGCCATAATGCAACGCGTGGGACAATATGTGGATTTTACTATCCACCCAGGGGACCATTTCTCCATTAAACCAAATATAGCCGTCCAATTGATCAAAAGGGGTGTCACCCATTTTATTGTCCTTAAAAAATAACGCTGAAGTGGTTTTTATCGTTTTCTGCGCTTCGAAATAATCTTTGGTAAGATAAAAATCATGAAACACTTGCATGATCTATCAATATGCGCAAAATATGTCAACATGACTGACATAAATTCAAAACTGGAGCCTGTCGAACACCATCAAATGACCAGTTCATTTAAAGAGCATGGTCTAAAATTTAATCCTGAGTCCATTTTAGATCTGATGGAATTGTTTTATTTTGCCTACCGTGATTTCACCACTGATGGCGATGAAGTCCTGGCAAAGATCGGCTATGGACGCGCTCACCACCGGGTTGTCCATTTTGTTCATCACTATCCAGGTCTGCGCGTCGCTGATTTACTCAACATCCTAAAGATCACCAAACAAAGCCTGGCCCGCGTGTTAAAACAACTGATTGATGAAGGCTATATCTGTCAAAAACCGGGTGATAAGGACCGCAGAGAACGCCTGCTATACACCACCTCAAAAGGTCAAGATCTAGCCAACAGACTGTCTGCACCACAAATAGAGCGATTTATTCGAGCAATAACGCCGCTGACACTCTCTGATCAAAAAATTATCGAAAACTTCTTATATGCCTTAATCGAAGAACATCACCGCCAAGATGTAATCAGTCGATTATCACTTAATGATCAACCCACTCAAAAACTTGATCATGAGGAGCGTTAAAATGCCCAACCTTTCAGATGAAACCCCACATATTTTACTCGTGGATGATGATGAGCGCATTCGGGCCCTATTATGTCGGTATTTACGAGAACAGGACTTACGTGTCAGCACCGCCAAAGATGCACAAAGTGCAAGGCAAATGCTTGAAGGCTTACATTTTGACTTGCTTATATTAGATGTCATGATGCCCGGTGAAAGCGGTACGGATTTAGCCCGTGATTTAAAACGTCAGCTGGATGTCCCCATCATTATGCTCACCGCACGCTCTGAAGCCGAGGACCGAATTGAAGGGTTAGAGATCGGCGTCGATGATTATGTCCCCAAACCGTTTGAGCCTAGAGAACTGATTTTACGCATTCAAAATGTGCTTAAAAGGCGCCAGCAAAAAGTCACCCAAAAAGAAATTCATATGGGCGCTTTTACCTTTCACATCGAACGCGGTGAACTACAAAAAGAAAACACCACCATAAAACTAACCGAACGCGAACGAGATCTAATGCGCCAGTTTGCTAGCCATGCCGGCACTCCCATTCCGCGCCACGAACTGGCAAGCACTCAAAGCCATGGCAATGAGCGCGCCGTCGATGTCCAAATTAACCGCTTACGTCGCAAAATAGAGACAGACCCGGCAAATCCAGTTTATTTACAAACAGTGCGCGGCAAAGGCTATATCTTGCACACCGATTAAAGAGGTTGGACAATACGTGGCAATTGATACGCAACATATAAGCCAAAGGTTTAAAAGCGCCAGCTCCCGTTTTTTAGAGTGGATTAAATGGCAAAAATGGAGCCTGTCCCCCTGGCTGCCAAAAGGGCTTTATGCGCGCACCATCCTCATCATTGCAACCCCTTTGGTGATTTTACAAACCGTCTTGCTTTTTGTGTTTATGGAGCGGCACTGGAATAATATCACCCGGCGTTTATCAGCCGCCACCGCTCGCGATGTGGCCGCCATTATTGAAATTTACCGGCAATATCCACAAGATCAAGATTATCAAAAATTAATTGATATTGCCCACAACCGCATGAACATCTCGTTCCAAGTTCTACCCAAAAGCAACTTGCCAGAACAAGCCCCCAGCCCCTTTTATTCCATTCTAGATCGCCGGCTAACCAAAGAGCTGGCCCGGCGCATAAACCACCCCATTTGGGTGGATACAGTGGCCCAATCAAAATTTGTTGAAATTCGCGTGGCGCTTGATAATGAGGTTTTAAAATTTTTAGCCCACCGCAGTCACACCTATGCCTCTAATTCGCATATTTTCGTCATCTGGATGGTGGTCTCGTCAACCCTGTTACTGGGCATCGCTTTATTGTTTTTACGCAATCAAATACGCCCCATTTTGGCGCTCTCACGAGCGGCTGAAAGTTTTGGTAAAGGCCAACCACCACCGGCCGATTTTCGCCCACGCGGCGCGCGTGAAGTGCGCCAAGCTTCAAAAGCGTTCATCCAAATGCGCGATCGCATTGAACGCCATGTTGACCAACGCACAACAATGCTCGCTGGTGTGAGCCATGACTTGCGCACCATTTTAACCCGCATGAAACTACAATTAGCATTTTTGGGCGATGACGATGAGGTCATTGCTCTGCGTAATGATGTGGAAGAAATGCAAAGCATGCTTGAAGACTATATGGCCTTTGCCAAAGGCGATAGCAGCGAAGCAAGCGAACTAACCGATATCGGCCATGTGCTTCAAGAAATTTTTGAGCATGCAAAACTCACAAAAGAGGGTGTGTCATTACGCGTTGTGCCCAAATCAATTCCGTTACTGATAAGGCGTAACAGTTTCAAACGCGCCATAAATAACTTGGTGACCAATGCTCTACGTTATGCTGAAAAAATCGATATTACGGCCATGGCAGGGCGCAAATGGCTTACCATCACCATCGATGATAATGGCCCAGGCATTCCAGCCAATCAACGAGAAGACGTGTTTAACGCCTTTCAAAGATTGGATAAGTCTCGCAATCAAAATGAAGTCAATACAGGCTTAGGCCTATCAATAGCCCGTGATATCATTCGCAATCACGGCGGCGATATTCACTTGGAAGACAGCCCTCTTGGCGGTTTGCGGGCCAAGGTCCAGGTACCCATCTAACAAGGTCCTATTTAACCTGAGAGTTCTTTTGAACGCTTAATGGCTGCCTCAATAGCTGAGCGAATAAGCGGTTCTAGAGCCGTCTCATCCATCAAAACATCCAAAGCCGCAGCCGTGGTCCCCCCTTTAGAGGTCACATTTTCGCGCAAAGTTTCAGGCGGCAAGTCTGAATGCATCATCAATTTTCCAGCCCCAAAAACTGTATTTTTCGCCAAGGTCAACGCCAACTCTTCATCAAGACCAGCTTTCACACCAGCACGGACCATACATTGGGTAAGCCAAAAAAGATAAGCCGGTCCTGATCCAGAAAGGGCCGTAACCGCATCCATATGGTGCTCATCTTCAAGCCAAGCAACACTGCCAGTAGGCCCAAGCAATTGGTCAAGAAGCAGGCGTTGCTTTGCACTTACATGTTCATTGGCAACCAAAACACACATGCCCGCTTGCACCATAATAGGGGTATTGGGCATTGCCCGCACAATTGGTGTACGCGCGCCAAGTGGACGCACCAAATCTTCTAAAGTCTTACCCGCAGCAATAGACAAAACCAAACTATCGTTTGCCAAACGAGGGGCTAAACCTTCTAAAACAGATGTGACGATTTGAGGTTTTACCCCAACCATAACCAATTCAGGTGGTTTGGATAACTCAGGGGTTGCACAGATCTCAACATTATACTTTGCCAACAACGCACTCGTCTCACGCGCAGGCAAAGGGTCTTGCACATAAAGATCGCCAGGCGCTAACAAGTCGCAATCCTCAGCTTCAAGCCAAGCGGTTAAAATCGCCCCGCCCATCTTGCCGGCGCCAATAGCCAAAACCGGTGCAAATAAGCTCATGCCTCAAGCTTGCCCAGCCGTTTGGAACATGGCTGAAGAAAGAGCTTCAGGGGCAGACTTACCTGCCCAAACCACATATTGAAACGCTTGATAATAATTTTCGCTGGCCTCTAGCCCAGAAGCAATCAAGGCTTCGCATTGCTCAACGGTTAACTCTGCTTGATTAAGCATCAAGCCATGACGAAACAACAACAACCCATCTTGCGGCCAAATATCAAAATGGCCCAACCAAAGCTGCTCGTTGACCAAAGCGATTAAACGATAAACTTCACTAATGCGCGCTTCAGGCACTTTCATTTCAAAGGCGCAAGCCAAATGCAAAGCTTCTAAATCATCACGCCAATTTAAAGAAACATGATAATCGGTCCAGGACCCTTCGACATTTAATGTCAACTCATCATCGGTGCTACGCTCGAACGGCCAATTGTGAATGGAGGCTAATTTTTCAACCATATCCACTGGGTTGGTTATTCGATCAAAATTTGGGTGTATTGAAGCCATAAAAATTCCTTAAAACTTGCTGGTTTCGGTTTTAAACCAACGTTTCTTGACAGAACCATCGCATTAGACATGTGCCCAATACTCAGCCCCAAACCCTTAACAACGCGTTACTAACTCTTGTTACTCAGGCAGCCTAAACAGTTTTTCCACCACCTATACACAAACCTTTTAGCAAAAACGTTGGCAAACCAGGCCCAGGCAATCATTGCCTGCCCGCTTGCGACATGAAAGAGCTAATCAATCCTTTCCCTGAGTCGCAAGGGTGTGTCCTGTCTGTCCACGTTAAATTTCCAATTATTACAATGGAGAAATCGGGCAACTCAGTGTCAGCACTTTTTCGCCTGTTGATAAGCTTGAGCAGATACAAGATCATCTGTTGACAGAGTGTGCAAAACCAAAACGAGAATCTCTTTACCGTGGCCTGACTAGCAAACCCAAAACTTCAAACGTTTAAATCTTTTTGTAAAAGGAGTTAGCCAAGCACAAAGGTCCGAATGTCAGAAGCAAAAAAAGCGATCAAAATACCAGCAATAAAGTACATGATGTCACCCATTAACCCATATTTTAACCGGTAAGAAAAAGGAGGATGGAAGGCATGTTCCAAACTTTTATGAAAAGTGATCGATTTATAAGTGGTGTAAACAAAGCTGAGCAAAATTTGTCCCAATTTTAAAACACAAAACAGCCCCACAAACATGAACCCATCAATCAAATACGCCATACTCAAATCACTCCAAAGACACCAACAAATTTTTAAGACCAACAAGATCTAACACAAAAGCCCCGATGACCTCAATTAAGTTGAAAAATTTCTCACTTGAGTCTTAACGGGCAACCTGCTACCTGAGCCCTCATGAGCAATATCAATCCCATTCATATCATTGGCGGCGGCCTTGCCGGCTCTGAGGCAGCCTGGCAAGCAGCCAATGCAGGTGTGCCTGTTATCCTTCACGAAATGCGCCCCAAAGTTAAAACCGACGCACACCAAACGGAAGGGTTAGCAGAACTTGTCTGTTCCAATTCGTTTCGCTCTGATGATGCTGAGTATAATGCCGTCGGGTTGCTGCACGCTGAAATGCGCCTTCTTAATTCTTTAATCATGGCCTGTGGTGATAAACACCAAATACCAGCAGGCGGGGCTTTGGCTGTTGACCGGCAAGGGTTTTCAAACGAAGTCACACAAGCGTTAAATGAACACCCCTTGATTACAATTCAAAGAGAAGAGATAAGTGCTCTCCCTCCTAAAGACTGGGACAATGTCATTATTGCCACCGGCCCGTTAACGTCTGAAAACTTAAGCCAAGCATTAGGTAAGATAACCGGCACAGATAATTTGGCCTTTTTTGATGCCATTGCCCCCATTATTCATAAAGACAGCATTAATTTTGACAAAGTCTGGTTTCAGTCCCGCTATGATAAAAAAGGCCCAGGCGGCACAGGGGCAGACTACATCAATTGCGCTATGAACGAGAGTGAATAT
>JANQQH010000385.1 GCA_028285025.1 Hyphomicrobiaceae bacterium
CTGTCTCAATTTTTTGCCGCAAACGATAAATATGCGTCTCTAAAGTGTGAGTTGTAACCTTAGCATTATAGCCCCAAACCTCGTGCAAAAGCACATCTCTGGTCACAACCTTTTCGCCAGCCCGGTAAAGAAACTTCAAAATAGACGTTTCCTTCTCGGTCAAGCGAATTTTACGCTCACTTTCATCCACAAGCAGCTTGGAAGCTGGTTTAAAGCTATAAGGCCCAATGGCAAAAACGGCATCTTCGCTTTGCTCATGCTGACGCAATTGAGAGCGAATGCGAGCTAACAAAACAGCAAACCTGAACGGCTTGGTCACATAATCATTGGCTCCCGCATCAAGACCTAAAATTGTATCAGCATCTGAATCTTGGCCAGTTAACATTATAATAGGGCTTTTAAACCCAGCCCGACGCAGTTTTTTGCACATTTCGCGTCCATCAAGCTCAGGCATATCAACATCAAGCAAAATCAAGTCTATGCGCTCGCTTTCAGCCAATTCCAAGCCCTTACTGGGTGTTGCCGCCGACAACACATCAAACTCTTCATGCAATAAAAGTTGATCAACCAAGCTTTCACGCAAATCATCATCATCATCTACAATCAAAATTTTTCTTTGAGAGCTCATAAAATCATTCCCATTCAAGACAACACTCTTGACATAATTAAAGGTCCTAGAACTATACTTATTATTTCTCCAAAAAGCATCATTTGATGCTATGTAATATAGTCTTAGCTGATCAGCCTGGTATAATGAGTTGAATTTATGTCAAATTTTGGTGATCTCAAAAAAGTAACCCTCATCAGCCAAAATCGCAGCACCATCCATACCTTTCTTAATTTAGGGCCCACCATCCCTCTTATACCCTGTGTTATTGGACGCAATGGTCAAACAAGTCTCAAAAAGGAAGGGGATGAAAAAACCCCAATCGGGATCTACCATCCTCAAATGGTCTATTATCGCCAAGATCGCACCAAACGCCCTCAAACCGCTCTACCAGTAAAAGCCATAAAACCACAAGATGGCTGGTGCGATACGCCAAGTGATCGCAATTACAATCGCCCTGTCACCCTGCCCTATCAAGCTTGCGCAGAAAATCTTTGGCGAGAAGATGCATTATACGATTTGATGATTGTGACAGATCACAACCAATGCCCACGCATCAAAGGCCGGGGAAGCGCGATTTTCATCCATGTGGCAAAACAAAACTATCAGCCCACACAAGGCTGCATTGCGTTGCAAAAGTCACATTTATATGTCTTGCTAAAATTGTTAAGCCAACAAACAAAAATCGTAATTAACTAGAAATCACCAATTCGGTTACACAAGGTGTTGCATTGCCAAAGCAAGACAAATTGGGAGAAATGGTCTTCACATATTCAAAAACATCAAGTAGGTCTTCATCTGACGCATTCCCAATAACCTCAAGTTCAAACCGAATATCCTTAAACCCTGCCGACGTAAAAGAAGAAATATCATAAAGACCACGCATATCAGTGGTGCCAGACACATTCACCTTCAAAAGCGATAGTTCTATACGGCGCTGTGCACAAACCGCAGAAAAATTCGCAATTAAACAGCCAGCGATTGCCGCAATAAGATGTTCTTGTGGGCTCGCATAAGCATTACCACCACAAAGTTCATGCGGCTGGTCCATGCAAACCTCAAAATTGCGAACCAAATCATCCCCACCTATTTGGCTTTTTTTAATCCGAGAAACACTGCCCGTTTGACCCGTCCATTCACTCTCAATCCGCCACCGTCCAATGGCTAACTCTGGCTGTTGGGAAACTTCTTCTTTCAGCATTTGCACAAATTGCAAGCAAATACCATTGACAACGTCTTCATCAGATAGAAGGGGTGCATTTTCCATGTACATCACCTTAAATATTGACCTTGATAGTAAGGAACAAATCGTTAGTTCATAAAGTCATAAGCACAGTTTATTAACAAATTGACAACCAAAGGATGCATCCTGACAAAACACACCCCAAGGTTTACAAAACCTTATCAAATTCTCATTTAAGGAAAAAATTAACGAACCCGACGCGGATTCATATAAAGATCGCTCTCAAGTGATTCTAATTTCAAATCTTTCAACTTGCCAGTCTTCATATCACTGACCAAATCTTTAATATGCCATTGCGCTTCTTGATTAAAACGCAACATGGTGCAAAACATTTGCAACACATATTTGAGCTGCACATCGCAGTGCTCAGACTTAACCCAACATTTCCACTTACCGCCCAAATTAAGCACCCGGCCATTTAATTTACCGATTTTTTTGCCACGCTCATCATAAAGCACATAATCATCGCCAATATTAATCCAACACCGTCGCAGCCGGTAAAACTTTGGCACACCCTCTTTTAAAATGAAGAAAGAATAATATTCAGGTTGAAACCACCATTTATAGGCAGAGCGCTCCAATTGCACAATTTGTTCATGCTTTGAAATATTCAAACTATATGAGGTCACAGGAAACCCACGCGCACCATGGGTCAGTTGCATTGAGCGGCCCAATAAAAGATCAAGCGTGCCACGCCAATTCACCTCATCAGTAAACAGCTTAATCACCATCCGGCGCTTCATGCCTGTCTCTTTTTTCCAAGCCCCTTTGCGATAAGCAACCAATCCAACCCGCTTGCCATCTTCTTTCACTTCACCAAGAATATCCATATCCTTGGTAAATTGCCGTGACTTGGCCCGGTAACGGTCTTGCTGATAAATCCCAATTTCAGTGGTGTTAATATCCGTCAACCACAGGCTAACATCAAATTTTTCATATTTCGGTTTTGTCTCAACAGCCTGTTCCATCAAAGCCCTCTAAAAGTAACAAGCGCTTTTCCAACCCTAAAACCTAAAGCAGCAAAGCGGCGAATCATTGTAGTGAGAACAAGCATACCATTTTCGTGGCATCATTAGAGCAAACAGTTGCCAGTTATCCAAACCTAAATTTTTAAAGTTTTGCCAACCGCTACAGTTCATTGGCAAAATCGTATCAATTGAAAATTTAAGGTCGCGCCCCAAAAATGGCCGTTCCCACCCGCACATAGTGGGCCCCAAACTGCACGGCCGTTTCAAAATCAGCACTCATACCCATAGAAAGTTGATCAATATGATGCGCTTTGGCCAACTGGTTCAACAACACAAAAAACGGGGACGGCTCAGCTTCAACCGGGGGAATGCACATCAACCCGACAATGTCCAGGCCGCATGTATCACGACAAAGCTTAACGAACTCACCCAGCTCTTTAGGCGCAATGCCAGCCTTTTGCGGCTCTTGGCCCACATTTACTTGTATAAACAGCCTAACCGAGCGCCCCTGTTGCTTGATTTCCTTAGCCAAAGCATGGGCAATTTTAGGCCGGTCAACGGTTTGAATCACATCAAACAAAGCCACCGCATCGCGCGCCTTATTTGATTGTAACGGCCCAATTAAATGCAATTCCAAATCATCAAAAGCTGCTTTTAATGCAGGGAATTTTGTCTGCGCCTCTTGCACCCGGTTTTCACCAAACAAGCGATGCCCCGCTTGCAAAGCTGTTTCAATATCCTCCACTGGCAAGGTTTTGCTCACAGCAATTAAACGGGCCTGATCAGGAGGCAAGCCCCCCTCAACTGCGGCCTGTTTTATACGTGAACGAACCTGATCTAAATTGCCACCAATGCTCATAAACACCAATCTCTTCTAAGACCCTTTGCGGGCATTATAAGGTACACATCAAAATGAAAAGCTTGACTTTAACAATCTTTATCGCTTGTGTGCGCACAAATCATCAAACAAAAAAGGAACAACAGATGCAATTTGCCGCCATATGTATTGATAAAGAAAATTCAGAACACATCCGCCTAGAAAACCGCGCCGATCACATCGAGCATTTAAAAAAGGTCAAACACCACATGCTTCTGGCTGGCCCTTTTTTAAATAATGAAGGACGCATGTGCGGCTCGCTCTTAGTTTTCAATGACATGCCCCTTGAGGACATCAACCAATGGCTAGAGCAAGACCCATACAACCAAGCCAACCTTTTCCAATCCGTAGAAGTCAAACCCTTCAAAAAAGTAATCTAACCCTTACTTTTCCCCTTAAACTTCATGGTGAGATTTTTGCATTTTAATCCCCTATGTCAAGGGCTCGATAGAGCTTGTGCAACCCTTGACATAGGGGATTAAAATGCGAAAGTCTTATCATGAAGCTTAAGGGGAACCAGCTCTCAAACCTGCTCTTCCACCAAAGGTGCCTTTTTCTCAAAGGGTCGCAAACTTAAAAGCTCAGACACATCAGCCCGAACGGCTTTTTCCGTATGGGCTGCCAAAGCTTTTCTGTCACCAAACTCCGCCAATGTTACCGGCTCACCAATACGCACATGCACATCCAAGGGCCCAGCTTTTAAAAGCGCCCAAACATGATTGCCCATTTCCATGTCTCCATACCAAGCCACCAACGGCCGGGTTCGGCGCCCCAACGGCAAACCGCTAAGAGCAGTATAAGCAATCGCTGCTGTTTGCACATAGGTCTGCCCACCCGCCTCTTGAGCAGCGGCAAACAAAGAGCTTTTAAACGGCAAAACCCGGTTGCCATCACTGCTGGTCCCTTCAGCAAACAAGACAATGCAATCACCATCATCAAGCCGTTCAGCAATCTCATTGGCAGCTTTTTGACTTTCAGTGCGCCGCTCGCGGTTCACAAAAATAGTGCGCTGCAATTTGGCCAACAATTTAACGCCGCGCCATGTACTCACTTCCCGTTTGGCCACGAAAGAAAGCGGTGTCAGGCAGGAAAAAACAACAATATCCATCCAGGAAATATGATTGGCCACCAGCAACACAGGCGTGTTTTTTCTCACCGCTCCGTCACAGTGAATCCGCAATCCCATAATGACAGCAAGTAAACGGTGATAGGTAAAGGGTAGCAATCGCGCAAAAGGCAAGTTTAGGGTAACAAAAATCCACTGCACCGGTGACAGCAAAACCGTAATAAGCCCAAACCAAAATAAAACCCAACAGGCCCGTAAAGTTCCCATGTTCACACCCTAACTACCCCAAACAAATTTATTATTGTTACAGCCCCAAATATCTTATTTTATTTCTTTTTATCCTGATCAAGCGGCACACCATAAAGTTCTAACCGATGATCAACCAGTTT
>JANQQH010000387.1 GCA_028285025.1 Hyphomicrobiaceae bacterium
GGGTCTCCGCTCGCACAGCGCGGTTGCTGGTGGGCAATCTAAAGCGCAAACAAAAGTGCCCTTGACAAGCAAATTTAAAATGCGAATTTCGGACCATGGATTGTAAGGCAAGCCACAACCTCCAAACAATCAAGGCCGCTTGCCCGTTGCCATATTTGCCAAATACCGCCCAGAAGCCCACCCCCGCAGTCGGCCCCATTGCACCACACACCATTTGCTGCGCCGCGCGCCCATAGCACGACAACTCAAAACTTTCACCTTGGTGCCATTATGCGGGATACGGCCAACAATGGCATGTTTTGTTCCTGGCCCTTTGCGCACATTAAGCTTGTCAGGATAAGTATGATCAATCACCCGGTAATAGTGAGCCATTTGCGGCGCGCCGGTTTGCCCTCCATGAACAGTGATAAACTTACCTGACGCCCACCCAGAAACGCATTTATAACGCACCAAACACCAATTGCGCGAGGTACACTCCCCCCGGCGAATGCCAGTTCCATAAGGCGGAATAGACCCAACAATAGGGTATTTCGTCGAGGGCCCTTGCCGCACATTGAGCACATCATCAGAGGACACATTAAAAATCTTCCATTTCCCATGCGGATGACCACAATTTGCCTCAGGCTGAATATGTCGATCCGGCACCGGTTTATCAGGCACCGTTTGCAAAGCCAGAATTTTAGAATGCGCTAAGCCTTTATAGGCCCCATCAGGAAAGGCTGCCAAATATTGCCGATAGCTTGATAATTTATTTTTCTTTTTAACCCGCGCCCACATTTTATCGTCCGCCATGGTATGAATAATTTGGCGCACTCTGGCTGCATTGTCATGATCAGGATAATCACGCAAAAACTGCTCATACCCTTGCATCGTATTCGTCTCTACCGCATTTAAATAAGCAATCTGCGCATCGGGCCGCCGGGACTCAAACTCCGCCTCTTCCTCAGGGTCCTCTTCAATCTTCGGCTTGGCCTCTATTGCAATTTTTGTCTCAGGTTGTTTGTCTTGCGGCAAAAAATAGAAATCCCCCGTCAACGAAGAAGACTCCCAAGGCGTTTGCGTTTCCTTTGTCGACTGATGCACCTCAAGCCGCACCTTTTTAAACACCCGCTCTATGGTCAGCCCTGGTATTTGCATGGATTTCACCAATGCAGCAGTATAGGGCGAATTATCCCCTTCTCCATCAGCTGCCACATCCCCTGGCGAGGTTGCATAAGCAATCAAAGACCCTTTAGGCGCATCAATGCGCGCCAAGCCGCGGGTTAAAGAGCGGGTCGAGCCTTTAAACGGATTATCCCGACACGCATCCAAAATCACCACATTAAAGCCATTGCCCGCAACATCCATGGCATTGGTAATCATGTTCAAATCAACCGACTCAATTTCCACATCCACAACCGAAGAAATTTTCGCCGTCACAGGAATAAGAAAATTACGCCCGTTCACTTGCACCCCATGGCCAGCATAATAAAACAGACCAACAGTGCCACGCCCGCCCTGTTGTAATTTTTGCGCAAAATTTTTCACCGCGCGCTTCATGTCATTTTGTGAAAGATCAAGCGCTTCAATCACCTCAAACTCAAGGCTGCGCAAAACTTTAGCCATGACTTTGGCATCATTTTCCGGATTGGTAAGTGGTGATGTGTGCTTATACTCAGAATTGCCAATGATCAAAGCCACCCGGCCTGTTTCAGCTGCTGCCCCACGGCTCATAACAATATGGCTCATAACAACCAATATCGCCAAAACAATCATCAATCGAACAACCATTAGCCACACCCTCACAAACAACCAGCTTGTCACCGTAAATAAATAATACAACAGCTAAAACAAAATGGCGAGTTTAGTCTCAAAACAAATTAAATGAAGGCACGTTATCAGCAAAAAGAAGTTTAGTGCGGTTGCTGGTGGGTATCTAAAGCACAACTTAAAAGGTGAAAGAATTACCCGTGAGACAAAACCTACACAAAAAAAACCGCCCCAAAACGGCGGTTAATTTAATTCACAAAACTTAATTCCAGTTAAAAAACTGGAGCGGGCGATGAGATTCGAACTCACGACCCCAACCTTGGCAAGGTTGTGCTCTACCCCTGAGCTACGCCCGCGTTATCAAAACAATTAAACACCATACTCACAAAATGTGCCAAAAAATGGTGTGGGGCCGGTTCTAGATCATTCCACCTAACTTGTCCAGAGCAAAAAATAAAATCTGCAAAAAACCTTATCTACTTAACCAAAGTTATACTAGCTATTGAAAAACAATGGTAAACAGCCCACTATTACCAATACAACCTCTAATACTGCTAGGCTCAAGCCGCATTCATTTTAAATCATCAAATGGAGCTTAAAAAAGTGAGCGACCCAAACGCAATAAATGACAAAATGATCAAAACCCAAGATCTGATCAAAGATGTCACAACCGCAAATTTCATGGAAGATGTCATCCAAGCGTCTAACGAAAAGCCCGTTATTGTTAACTTTTGGGCTCCTGGCAGCGCCGCATGCAACCAGCTCACATCTCAACTTGAAACCCTTGTAAAAAAAGCCAAAGGCGCCATAAAACTGGCTAAAGTTAACTTACAAGAAAACCCTGAGCTTGCCGCGCAATTACAAGTCCAAGCAGTACCAACCATTTATGCCTTTCAAAATGGTCGACCGATTGATGGGTTTGCTGGAGCAATGCCAGAAAATGATTTAAAAAAATTCGTTCAAAAACTGACAGGAAACAATGAAGCTCTCCAGGAACAGTTAGAGCTTGCCAATGCTCACTTAAACAAAGGGGAAGCCCAAGCCGCCGTTGATATTTTCGCGCAGATTTTAAGAGATGACCCTCAAAACCCAGAGGCTTTAGGCGGCCTGATTAAATGCTACATCGCAGTAGGTGACATAGATACAGCCAAAGAAACCCTAGACATGCTCGACGATGAGCTTTTGAAACAAGCCCCAATTCAAAGCGCCAAAACAGCGCTTGAATTGGCTGAAAAAACAGATCAGGCCGGTGATGTAACCGAACTAATCGCTGCCCTTCAAACCAATCCAGACGATCATCAAAAACGGTTTGATCTGGCCCTAGCTCTGGCGGCTAAAAACGACCGCGAAGGTGTTGTTGAACAACTCACCACCATAATGCGCAAAAACTTAAATTGGAACGAAGGGGCCGCCCGCACCCAGCTTTTGGAATTTTTTGAAGCCTGGGGACCAACGGACGAGAATACCATTTCTGGGCGTAAACAATTGGCTTCGTTGTTATTTTAATTTTTTCAGGACCAAAAGACGTAAAAGTGTTAAATATAAAGCGACTAAGTTGCACAAAGCTTTAGGGAACATGACCACCAACCTCAGTCATAGATATCGCTTGATTAAGGATTTACCGCAAATCATCCCGGTTTTTCCCCTCAACGGCGTTATTTTATTACCCCGCAGCAACCTGCCTTTAAATATTTTTGAACCCCGCTACTTGGAAATGACAGACGACGTTTTGGCCGGTGAGCGCCTCATTGGCATGATCCAACCTGATAGCGGCAAAAAAACCTCACTATCAACAGATGATGAACCGGTCCCGGTTCGCCAAACCGGATGCGTTGGCCGCATCACAGAATTTTCTGAAATGGATGATGGCCGGCTGCTCATCACGCTGACGGGCATCTGCCGTTTCCAAATCTCAGATGAATTAAGCAACGATAAGCCCTACCGAGATTTCCAAGTTCATTATAACAGCTACGAAGACGATTTATTACCGGGCTTTGGCGAAACCAAAGTGGACCGCGAAACCCTACTCAAAGTGTTAAAAACTTACCTGGACGTCCATGAACTGGATGCGGATTGGGACTCAATCCACCAATCCTCCAACGAATTTTTGGTCAACACCTTGTCCATCATCAGCCCCTACGGTCCAGAAGAAAAACAAGCCCTTTTAGAGACCAAAGACCTGAAAGCCCGCTCAGAAGTCCTCATCGCACTGGCTGAAATGGATTTGGCCGCCGGGGACGATGGCTCTGGCACTGCAATTCAATAAAGTCGAGCAAATAATGTCTGACACACCCCCTGAAAACCAAAAGAAACCAGAAATCGCCCCTGAACTGCTCAACATCCTGGTCTGCCCGTTAACCAAAGCGCCGCTCACCTACGACAAAGAAAACAATGAACTGATCTCAAAATCAGCCAAATTGGCCTATCCCATCCATAATGGCATCCCGGTTATGCTCCCTGAAGAGGCCAGAGACCTCACCCAAGACGAATAAAATCTTGACTTTTTACTGTACAAACACCCCTGAATGAGCTATAGCCTGTCAGCTTAAAACAAAAGCATGCCCATATAGGCTATAAGCTTTTGGTCTTTTCAAAAAAATATGGGCCGCAAGAGCTGTGCCCCAAACACTTGAAAAGCTTTTAAAGAACCCACTTTAAAGGCAGATTTGGAATTGTTTCAATGCGTTCCAATGTCTCAATGTGATTGGCTGTGTAACGCTCCTCTGTGATGGACAAAAAGGGTCCCTTAAGAATGAATATTATTCAAGAGCTCGAGCGCGAACAAATCGAAGAGCTATCAAAACAACGCGGCGTACCAGAATTTGGTCCCGGCGACACAGTGCGGGTAAATGTAAAAGTGGTTGAAGGCAGCCGCTCACGAATCCAGGCCTATGAAGGGGTCTGCATTGGCCGCGCCGGCAAAGGCCTGCATGAAAATTTCACCGTTCGTAAAATCTCTTATGGTGAAGGGGTCGAACGGATTTTCCCAATTTATTCCCCGTTAATTGACAGCATCGATGTTGTCAGACGCGGTAAAGTGCGCCGCGCAAAACTATACTATCTGCGCGGGCTTCGCGGCAAAGCGGCCCGGATAGCTGAACGCAAAGATGCAAAGAACGCGGTCTCAACTAAGAAGAAGGCTAAGTTTAAAGGCTTTGACCGCCCCGCAGGCGAGCCTGATGATCTAACTCAAATCGAAGGTTTAAACACCACCATCCAAACACAAATCAACAAACTAGGCGTTATCAAGCTTGAGCAAATTGCAAACTTAAGCGACGAGGAAATCGTTCTACTTGATGAAGCCCTCGGCCTGAGCGGCAAAATCGAAAAAGACGATTGGGTCACAAAAGCGCAAGAAGCCATGACTGCTGCCACCGTTGAAGAAGTGCCGGAAATTGAAGAAGACGAAAAAGCCTCAGACCAAGAAGGCGAAACAACGTCTCAAGAAGACAACGCTGAAAAAAAGCAATAGCAATAGTCAAATAATCATAGATCTTTCCAAAACGGCCCTTATTGAAAAGTAAGGGCCGTTTGTTTGTAAAGAAACAAAAAGCAATCGGTGTTATAAATCGCAACCATTGCCAACCAAACACCACAATTGAAAATTATCATCTGTTTTTACAGGGAGACTGAAATGGGCAAAACCCTTTATGACAAAATCTGGGATGACCATCTTATTGAGACAA
>JANQQH010000410.1 GCA_028285025.1 Hyphomicrobiaceae bacterium
ACTTAAAATGGAATGATCGCATCTGGGCAGAAATTGAAAAACTTTATCCATATGCTGTAATTGCTAACAAAGGCGAAGCTTTGGGCCAAATTCAAAACATCACCCATGCAAAAGCGCCTATTCTTAAAAGCGATTGGCTTGCTTTTACGGCGAGCCGGGCACCGCTGTACAATGTTTTGCTGCGCTTGCCTGACACCCTAACGGAGCTTGAAAGACAATTGGGTATTGATGCCAACCGCAACATTGATAAAGGCGATGTAATTCGCGCCGCCTTTACCGCTGGCCATTCCGGCGTGTCAGACCATAACCGCCTTATTGAGCGCCATGATTTGCCAGGTGGGGGTTATTATTGGAAGTCTTATGACTTTGGTGGCTCTGATAAGGAACGCTCGTTAATTCAGCACCCCTTTGGTCCTATTGGTGTGAAAAACCTGCCTGACCATGCTGTTCCGTTTGTTCATGATGGTGGTGAGGTGTTCTTCAAGCTGCCAAATGGCTTGCAAGCTTATTACTTGGCTGATGGCAAAGATAAATTCATCCCCTCTGGCCCAACAGAAGTTGTGCGCGACCATACACGCCCACCAGGGCTTGGCATTGAAGTGGTGAATGCGTCCTCTTGCATGTCTTGCCATGCGGACGGCATCATCTTTAAACGTGATGAGCTGCGCGACTTTGCGGAAAAGTCCTCAAACTTCACAGTTAATCAAATGAAGTTTTTAAGAGAGCTTTATCCTGGCAAAGAAAAGCTGCGCGAAGTTTACAAATCCGACCAAAAAATCTTTACCAACGCTCTGTTAGAGCTGGGCATTGGTCGCCGGCTAGAAGATGGTCGCTTTGAAAATATCTCAGTGACGCTTAAAGACTCTGGCAAAACCCGTGAATTGATCGGCTTTTTGGCAGACCAATATCAAGATGCAATGAACCACACCCGTGTAGCGACTGAATTCGGCCTTGAAAGAGAAGAGTTCGATAAGCGCATTGAATCCATTCCAGCCAAATTCCACACAGCCTTGCAAGAAGGATTGCGCATCCGCAACTTGCTGCAAAATGGCATTCTTTTACAACGCAACCAATATGAGCACATCTTCCCTCAATTGGTGGAAGGCCTAACTGGTTTTGAAGCTGCCCACCACACGCTTTTGGCAGGCAAAAACCACGAGGTTAAATTTACCCCTGTTGCCATTACGCATGAAGAGCGCAAGAAAAATCGCGACAACCGTTTAAACCTCGTTGTCAAGGTTCCGAAAAATGAATTTTTCTTTGGTGAGACTTTAAGCTTTACGGTCTCAACCAGTAAAACCTGTGAGCTTAATATTATCTACAAACAAGCTGACGGTTCGATTGTGCTGCTTCCTCCAACTATGAGCGGAGAGGCGATCCTTGGCAATCCGATTTTAAAAGCTGGAGAGATCAGACACCTGCCTGTTTCTGACAAAGTTAAACTACGCTTTGCCCCACCAGAGGGCACAGAAGAATTGTTTGTTCAGTGCCGTGCTGGTGGTTTGCAAGACCACAAAGTGGATGAGAGCAAAATCAAACACATCCAGGAAGCCTATAAGGGAGAGAATGCAACCCGCGGCCTTCGCATTGAAATTGACAAACATGCTGAACCTGAGCGTCAAATTCATGATGCCGTATCTATTAAATTTCACGTAACCAAAGGCCATTAGGCCACAAACACAACAGGAGATTAGCAATGAAAAAACAACTTGGAGCTATCGCCCTTTTTGCAGCGGTAAGTATAGCTGCAACGGGCACTGCCTCAGCAAAATGCTACAAATGGAAAAAAGTTTGTCATCCCATTTACAAACACAAAGTTGTTTGGAAGACCTGCTATAATAAATATGGCTACCCTTATAAGTGCAAAAGAACCATTCGTGTTAAAGTTGGTCATAAATGTAAAAACAAATGCATTCGCTGGAAAAGAATTAAAAAATGGAAGCCTGCATACTAAGGGCTCTAGCAGAACAAAAAAAGCTGCAAATTTTTTTGCGGCTTTTTTTATAAATACAAGGCTTGGTGCGTGCCTTAACTTCCATGGTTAGTGTTTCATTCCCACTTAATTGCTTTGTTTTTTTCAACTGATACTTTGCCTTCAAACGATTTCAAATACCGCTCTACGACTTCCCAAATCGGTGGACCTGATTGACCTTTGGCAACACTGGCCCATCCAGCAACAGAATAAACGCCAGAGGCCTCCAACGGATCTCCTGTTTTTAACAGCGTTAATTTAGAAATACGCCGCCCAACTTTGCCTTTAGGGTTAATATGAAACCCTATCCCGCCCACGCGCACCATATCTCCCCCTTGTGCATAGTAAGGGTCCTCATTAAACAAATTATCTGCCACATCTTCTAAGATTTCCTTTATCTCAACCCCACTCATCTTACGGGCATATACGCCTGGATAGGTAATCGCGGTGGCGTTAAATAAATCTTCTAAGGTAATGGTTTGGCTTGGTAACAGGCTGGTGCCCCATCGAAAGCCAGGGGACAAGGCAATTTGTGCATTCATTTCCTTGCGCAGCGCTGAGCAAATTAAATCATCAAAGGTCCCGTTAAACGTGCCGCGCCGGTATAACAGCTCATCAGTTTTGCCGAGTTCTCTTTTCAGCTCAGTTTTAAACGGTGCACGCACTGCTTCAATTTTTGTGCTCAGCGCTGGATCTGGCGTTATCACATCTGCAAACACTGGAATAAGACGATAACCAAATCTGTTTATTTGCCCGCCGCGTACATCCAAATCAAGACGCGAGATAAATTTGCCGTTGGATCCTGAGGCTACCAATAATGTCTTGTTCACTTTGAAAACCTCAGGCAATGCATCATGGGTGTGGCCGGTTAAAACCACATCAATCCCGCTTACCCGACTGACCATTTTTGCATCCACATCAAACCCGTTATGAGAGAGTAAAACCACCAACTGGGCCCCTTTGGTGCGCGCCTCATCCAC
>JANQQH010000411.1 GCA_028285025.1 Hyphomicrobiaceae bacterium
CCAGTTTTTTCACCGGCTCCCCATCAAGAGAGATAATCTTGGCCCCGCACCCGTCCGCTGCTTGCGCCACCCCTGCATTGGGAAAGCCAACTGAATAGCCAAACGCATCAATGTTCCCATTGCACAAAGCGCCAGATTGCTCTGTAGAATTGAGCTCGGTCGCCAAAGAGAAATAGCTTTTATCAATGCCATAAGCTTTCAAAAGCGTTTCAAACGTGCCGCGTTGACCAGAACCCACATTACCAATGTTAACCCGTTTGTCTTTTAAGTCTGCCCAGGAGGTAATCTTAGAATTACGCCCGACCAAAATTTGAAACGGTTCAGAATGCAAAGACAACACCGCGCGAAGCCCTTCAAACTTTTGCCCCTCAAATTTGCTGCTGCCATTAAAGGCGTGATACTGCCAATCAGATTGCACAATGCCAAAATCCAAATCTTTAGATTTGAGCGCATTCAAATTATAAATCGAGCCACCAGAGGCTGGTGCATTACAACGAATAACAGGCCCGCCCTGATCTTTAGATTTTTCAGCAGCCCGGTTCATCAACTGACAAATCTCATTGCCGGCAATAAAATAAACCCCTGTTGGGCCCCCAGTGCCAATGGAAACAAATGTCTTTTCGGCAAACGCTGCCCCACTATTTAAAACAAAACCTGCCCCCAACAGAGCCAAAAACGCACCCGTTTTAATTACTTTCATCACCTTCAAATTCCTTTTTGCCTGAAAACAATTTTCTTAAACGCCAAACTGCCTGTCAATTATGGCCAAAAAAATCACAATAACGAACGGCTTATCGCGACTTTCCCGCTTGTGCTAATTCATCCAAATACCCAGCCCACAACGCGTCATGTTCACGGCCCAGTTTTTCCAAATAAACCCAGCTATAAAATCCGGTATTATGTCCATCACTAAATTCAATGCGGATGGCATAATTACCAACAGGGCTAACATTGGTAATAATCACCCCAGATTTCCCCCATTGCAACTTACGTTCTGCCTCACTATGCCCTTGCACCTCAGCGCTTGGGCTGAACACACGCAAATATTCAGCGCTATATTCAAACACATCACCAGAGCCAAAAGAAACCGTCAGCAATTCTTTGGATTGATCAAGCCGTATCTGGGTCGGCACATTGGCGGCAGAGGCCTGTTGGTCATTCATAAAACAACCCCTTATCAAACACTATTATTTCTATTCAATGACAATCTCAGGCGCTGAGAACCCAGCATGATGACCTTGGCGATCAATCTGCTGGTGAACTGTCTTGGCAATTTCAAGATAAACTTGCGCCTCTGGAGAAGAAGCACTCGTTGCCACAATCGGGCGGCCAGCGTCCGAGGTTTCACGAATATCCATATGCAAAGGCACTTCACCCAAAAACGAACAGCCAATTTTCAATGCTTCTTCTTTCGCCCCACCAGTGCCAAAAATATCGGAGCGCGTACCGCAAGACGGACACATAAAGTAGCTCATATTTTCAATAATACCCAAAATCGGCACATTCACCTGGCCAAACATATTAATGCCCTTGCGCGCATCAATAAGGGCTAAGTCTTGCGGGGTTGAAACAATCACCGCCCCTGTTAAAGGCGTTTGCTGGGCAATGGTCAGCTGCACATCACCCGTGCCCGGCGGCATATCAATAACCAGCACATCCAAGGGCCCCCAGGCCACCTTATGCATCATCTGGCCAAGCGCTGACATCACCATAGGCCCCCGCCAAACCACTGGCGTGCCTTCAGCCACCATAAAGCCCATAGATATAACCTTAATACCATACGCCTCAAGCGGTAAAATTTCATTATTCGGCCCAGTTTGCGGCTCATCATTAATGCCCAACAACCGCGGCATGGAAGGCCCATAAACATCAGCATCTAAAATGCCAACCTTCAACCCCAAAGCTTGCAGCCCCAAAGCCAAATTCACTGAAGTTGTCGATTTGCCCACCCCCCCTTTGCCAGAGGCCACAGCAATCACATGAGATACACCAGCAATTTCTTGGCCCGCAGCACCTTGAGCGCGCGGGCCACCAGCACCGTTTCCATTTGAGGGCCGTGTTTTTTGACCTTGCTCGCGCTCTGCTGTCACGGTCACGCTAACTGATGTTACCCCGTCTAGCGCCCCGACAAGTTGCTCAGCCTGGCGGCAAAGAGGTTCAAATTTTTGCGGATCTTCATCGCCTGCATCAATGGCAAAATAAACCTTGCCATTGGCAATAACCACTTCAGAAACAATCCCTTTGTCAACAAGTGACTGCCCATCGCCCATTTTAACGTCTTTTAAAGCCTCAATTATTTTTTCTTTTGTAAGATCTGCCATTTATGGCATCCTTTCTGTAAGCAACTAAGCTAGACTTTTTATAATCATGACATATAAAAGGCTAGATACGGCTAAATTCAACCTTTAATCTCAAACCAAAGCATAAAATTGACGAAAAGCAGTATGCCCACTCCGCCCATAGACGATTGTTTTCTCCATGATAAAGACCGCCTCACCCATGCCGAAGCGCTTGAGATTTTAAAAACCAATACAGCCCCCAAAACCAGCACCCAAACCATAAAAACCAATGACGGGCTAGAAAGAGTGCTGGCACAAACCATAACTGCCCCGCGACCAATCCCCGCTCATCGCAACTCTGCCGTTGATGGCTATGCCTTTTCTTATACAAAATATGATGCCCAAAACGGCACCCGTTTTAAAGTCACCCACCGTATTAAAGCCGGTGACCCTTTGTTAAAAACCATCCCCCAAGATGAGGCGTCGCGCATTTTCACCGGCGCTGTTATGCCTGAAGGCCTTGACAGCATCGTGATGCAAGAAGATGTCACCCTTCAAGAAGAGCCAGACGGCACCAGCTGGGTCACCATTCCTGGCGGGCTAAAACAAAACGCCAATTGCCGCCAAGCAGGTGAAGACACAAAACAAGACGCACCCCTAGTAACCAAAGGCACAAAACTACATCCCCAACAGTTAGCAATCCTGGCCTCTGGCGGCATTGATCAATTAAAAGTTTACCAACCTTTAAACGTCGCTTGCTTGTCAACTGGCAATGAAATCATCCGCTCAGCTGCAGACTTTGAATTGGGCAAAGTCTTTGATTCAAACGGATTAATGTTGCAAACTTTGGCGGCAAAACAAAATTGCACCGTCACTGACCTCGGCATTATTAAAGACGACAAACAAATCATTCAATCCACCTTGCTAGAAGCGGCCCGAACCCATGACGTGATCATCACCTCAGGCGGGGCCAGCAAAGGCGAGGAAGACCACGTCATCACGTCTTTGAGTGAATTGGGCACCCGCCATCTATGGCAATTGGCCATCAAGCCAGGCCGCCCTATGAATTTTGGTCAAATTGATGACTGTATCTTTATCGGCCTTCCCGGCAACCCCGTGGCTGCCTTTATTTGCTTTTTGCTTTATGCCA
>JANQQH010000427.1 GCA_028285025.1 Hyphomicrobiaceae bacterium
TTATTATTTGATTTTGAAACAGTATTATTACTTTTAAAGGCAGACTTCTTTGTCCAATAACTGTTTTGCTTTTTGCCTTTAACTTTGCGCCCTCTTGATGTTGCTATGGAGCGAACTTTAGCGCGGCCCATACCTTTTGTGGCTTTTGCAATGTTAAGATTGCGCGCCCCAATGGTCTTGCCAATTCTGAATCTTTTTACTCGTTTGATTTTAGCTCTAACTTTTGACCGTTTTACTTTATTTAAAGCACGGGCCTTTTGTTTCGGCTTGCTAAGCGGTGTTGCTTTCAATTTTGTTTTTGGGCTTTTGACTTTTAATTTTTTTGCTTTATTCGCCGCAATGGCCTTTTGTTTTGGTTTGCTAAGTGGTGTTGTTTTTATTTTTGCTTTTGGGTTTTTAACTTTTAATTTTTTTGCGCCCGCTTTGGCATTTTGTACTTTGTTTATTGTTTTAATATTTTGCTTGAGTGGTTTGACCAACGGTTTGCGCGGTGCCCCTTGTTGTATTTTTGCTTTTGGGCCAGAACCGGTTAGTTGTAATTGTGAAGATAGGCCTACACCTTTTAGATTGACCAGAGCCGTTTGCCCGGGTTGAACCAAAACGAAACGGCCTGTTGATAAATTAGCGACTTCTACTTTGCCGCGTTCAACATTAACTTTTGCGCCTTTTTCATCAACGCTTACACGAAATTGGGTGCCTTTAACGACGGCAGCAAGATAGGGGGTGTTGACCTCAAAATGCTTAACATTACGCTTTTCAACGTCGAGCAAAATTTCTCCTGTTTGGTGTAAAATTTGAGTTTTGCCAGGCTCAGGTGCTTTTTTGGGAAGAGAAATGACAGAATTGGGAAAGACCATTATGGTTTCTTTCCCACGTTTTAATAGAATACGGCCATTGGCTCCTGTTTGGATTTTATCGCCATTTTTAAGGGATTGGTCTTTGGTCAGAGCTACTTTTTGTGGTTGATCAGATGTAATCCATGACTGCCCGCTAACTTTTACGACTTCCCAGTCCTGGGCTTGGGCTGCTGTAAATGTGAAATTTATGGAGAGCAGGACCAAAAAAATGAACAATAATATGTTTTTTAATTTTAGGGCCATAACGCTTACGTTCCACACTGACTATTTATACTCTTATGGGTAACCGTATCATTTGTGATTTAAATTCCATTTAAGCTGGTGGGGCGAATTTTAAGATAGAAATTAGATATATATTAACCATAACTCTTCATGTTTAGGTCTAAGTGCGGATTTTTTAAGGTGAAAGTTGTGTTTAGGCGTTTGGAAGGGCAAAGAAAGGTTGGCAGCATTAGGCTTTGTTCCATTTTAAGCATCAGCTTTTGTTTTTTATTTTCTTCTAATCTCTTAAAGGCACAAGATGCGGCAAATGGATTGGCTGTTGATGGGCAAGTTCAACAAACGGAGCAGA
Source organism: Hyphomicrobiaceae bacterium (assembly GCA_028285025.1). GTDB lineage: Bacteria > Pseudomonadota > Alphaproteobacteria > Rhizobiales > HXMU1428-3 > HXMU1428-3. The sequence continues at coordinate 1,429 of JANQQH010000427.1, forward strand.
AACTAAAAAAGAACAAAGATACAAATGACCAAAGTTTAAACTACCTGCCTACGGATGATCGTGATGGATCAGGCTTTATTCAAACTCCACCTTCTGAGCAAAAGACGAGTGAAACAATTTTGGTTCGCTCAATCGTTGTGCAAGGGGCCAGCGTTTTTTCCCATGAACAATTTGCGAGCTGTTATACCCCGGTAAAGGGACATGAAGTGTCTGAAGGTCAACTTATTGAACTGACCAATTGTATGACGCTTATTTATACGCAAGCAGGTTTTAGTCTGTCGCGCGTGGTTCTGCCACCCCAGGATGTTGCGAATGGGGTTTTAAAGGTCAAGGTGGTTGAAGGGTATATTTCCTCTTATCAAATAAAAGGGGGCAATGGGCACAGGTTTAACCTTGACCCGTTTTTTGACCCGATCTTGAATGAACGTCCTTTATCTCAAAAAACTTTAGAGCGCCAATTGTTGCTTATTAGCGATACGCCTGGCTTATCTGTTAAAGATACTACCCTTGATGAAAAGGGTGAGTTAACAGGGGCGTTTGAGTTAACGGTTCATGTTGATACTTGGTATGTGTGGTCACAAAGTGAGCTTGATAATCGCGGCACAGATCCGGTGGGCCCGCTACAGTCTTACCAAACGGTATATTTGAATTCTGTTTTTGGACGAGGGGAAAGCATTGGGTTTTCTTATTCCTCAATTACAGATTCAACCGATGAGCTTAATTTTGGCCGTGTGTCTTTAGACCTTCCTTTAGCCGGGACGGGGCTGCGCCTTTCTGGTGCCTTAAGTGCTTCTGAAACGCGCCCGTCAGATGAGCGAAAATTAGATGATACCACCTATAAAAATTTAAGAGGCAATTTGGATTTGAATTGGGTGCTCGCCCGGCAACGAGATTTAAGTTTTTGGCTCAGCGCTGGCATTTGGGGACATACCAATGTGCGCGAAAATCAATTTGGGCGCTTTGTTCGTGATGAAGTGCGTGGAATTGCTGTGAGTACGAGTGTATTATTCGATGACCCATGGGGCGGTGAGTCATTTGTTTATAGTAGCTTGCGCAAAGGTTTGGATGTTGCTGGGGCTTCGCGCAAAGGGGATGCAAATTTATCTCGTTTTGATGGGGACGGGGAATTTGAAAAGCTAAATGTGAATTTTGTTCGCAGCCAAAGTTTTGATGATCATTGGTCCTTTAAAGTTGAAGGGGCTTTGCAGGTAGCAAGCGAAGGGCTTTTGTCATTTGAAGAGTTTTATCTTGGTGGGTCACGATTTGGCCGAGGGTTTGAAAGTGGTATTTTGAGTGGGGACAGCGGGTATGGAGCTTCTGTTGAGCTGCAATATTATCATGATTTAGAATTTGGCTGGTTAAATGGGGCGCAGCTTTATGGTTTTGCCGACATTGGGGGCATTATTGATGATGGCAATGAGATTGCAAATGGGGCTTTTATCAGCTCTGCAGGTGTTGGTGCACGGCTTTATTTTGATTATGGGTTTGAAGCTGAATTTGAAGTTGCTTTCCCGCTAGAAGATGCAGATTTGCAAAATGTTAACTCATCAGAATTTTTCTTTAAAGTAAGCCGCAGTTTTAAACTCAGCGAATTAAGCTTGAGCGATTTGTGGCAAAGCTCACCTTTATCCCAATTGGAAGAAATAAGAAAATAAGCTTGACCTATTCAGCAGCTGTTACCGTTGAGTGAGGGCTTTGCTGGGGTGCTCCTTCTTGGATACGGGCAGCGCAGAATTTGAATTCTGGAATTTTACCAACTGGGTCCAATTGTGGGTTGGTTAAAATATTGGCGGCTGCTTCCACATAGGCAAAGGGAATAAAAATAACATTTTCTTGCAAGCCAGTATCACTTCTTGCCATCAGGGAAATTGATCCTCTACGTGTTTCCACATTAATCATATCGCCAGGGGCAATGTTATGATTTTTCATGGTTGCTGGATGCATACTTACCGTGGGGCCGGGCTCTAGGGAATCAAGCACCTTTGAGCGTCTGGTCATTGCACCGGTGTGCCAATGTTCTAATTGCCGCCCGGTTGTTAAGATCAGTGGGTATTGGGCATCGGGTAGCTCGTCTGGGCTAGATGATTGGGTGGGTACTAATTTAGCGCGCCCTGTTTCGGTTGGGAACCTGTCACCAAACACAACGGCGTGGCCTGGGTGCTCTGGGCTATCAGAGGGGTAAGTCACTGCGCTTTCTTTCTCTAGGCGTTGCCAGGAGATATGGTCAAGTGAAGGCATGACGTTGGCCATTTCTGTGTAAATTTCACTAGGATGTGTGTAATTCCAATTTAGTCCCAATAATTTTGCCAGTTCTTGTATAAGCCACCAATCTTCTTTGGCATCACCAGGGGCGCTCACAGCTTTACGGCCCATTTGCACTTGTCGGTTGGTGTTGGTGACCGTGCCATTCTTTTCTGGCCAGGCGGTGGCTGGTAGGACCACATCTGCATACATGGCTGTCTCTGTTAAGAAAATATCTTGCACCACCAGGTGATCGAGCTTTTCTAGGGCTTGGCGAGCATGATCAACATCTGGGTCTGACATGGCCGGGTTTTCTCCTAAAATATACATGGAGCGGATGCGCTTATCATGAATGGCTTTAATGATCTCAACCACAGTGAGCCCCGGGGTTTCATTAATTGGAAAGCCCCAGGCATTTTCAAATTTTTCACGGACTTGGGGGTCTACCACTTTGGCGTAATCTGGTAAGACCATGGGAATGAGGCCAGCGTCAGAGGCCCCTTGTACATTGTTTTGGCCGCGTAGAGGGTGTAACCCTGTTCCGGTGCGACCAATCTGTCCGGTGATCATTGCCAGAGAAATCAAGCAGCGGACATTGTCTGTGCCATGAACATGTTGCGATACGCCCATGCCCCAAAAAATAATTGCTCGTTCTGCTTTGGCGTAAGTGCGT
>JANQQH010000430.1 GCA_028285025.1 Hyphomicrobiaceae bacterium
ATTCAATAATGTCCGGATGGCGATAAAGAGCATTGGAATCAAAACCAACTTTGGCGTCCAAGCAGCGCAATTGATTATCTTTGGTAACAACAAGCGGATTGATTTCAAGCAAAGACATATCCTTGGTAGTAAAGGCCTTATAAAGCGCACGACCAATTGTGCCAGCCTGTTTGGCCAAATCACCATACAAATTTAGGGCTTTGGCCAATTTGCGCCCATGCAAAGGCATAAACCCAATCGCTGGGTCAACACTGAAAGTGATGATTTTTTCAGGTGTTTCTTCAGCAACCGCTTCAATGTCCATACCGCCCTCAGTTGAGGCAACAAAAGCAACCTGGCTGGTTTCACGATCCACCAAAATGGAAAGATAAAGTTCATCAGCAATATCTGTCCCATCTTCAATATAAAGGCGCTTTACTTCTTTGCCCAAAGGGCCCGTTTGATGGGTAACAAGGGTATTGCCGAGCATTTCTTTGGCATGGGCTTCCACTTCATCAACCGAGTGAGCCAAACGCACACCCCCTTGAGCCGCCTCATCCAACTCTTTAAATTTCCCCTTACCACGACCGCCAGCATGAATTTGCGATTTAACCACCCATAAAGGGCCACCAAGTTCTTGGGCGGCAGAACGGGCCTCTGTTGAGGTAAAAGCAACACCCCCCTTTGAGACAGGAACACCAAATTCCTTTAGCACGGATTTGGCTTGATATTCATGAATATTCATTGTTTTTTGCCTTTTTGAAAGTTCTACATTCTTTCTAGCTGATCAAATAGAACAGCCTATATAACAAAAGGGCGGCTATTAAAGCCGCCTATTTTATTAGTCCTTTAGATGAGGAGCAATTTGCCCGCACGCTTCCACCAATCCTCTGACCGCATCAACAGACGCGTTAAAGGCTGATTTTTCATCCCCATCCAAATTAATCTCAACAACACGCTCAACACCTTTATCGGAGATGATGACAGGCACACCAACATAAAGCCCATCAACACCATACTCACCTTTTAAGTAAGCCGCACAAGGAAGAACCCGCTTTTGGCAACGCAAATAGCTTTCAGCCATGGCAATCGCAGACGTGGCTGGGGCGTAATAAGCTGAACCATTGCCAAGCAAACCAACAATTTCACCCCCGCCATCGCG
>JANQQH010000446.1 GCA_028285025.1 Hyphomicrobiaceae bacterium
AAGCAACCCGAAAGCCGGCGGGATTGAAATTGCACGCTCTAACAACATCGCCGTTGAGGTGATTGATCACAAACAGTTTGAAAGTCGGGAAAGCTTTGATGACGCTTTAAACGGAGCGTTAAACAATGTAAATGCAGAACTGATCTGTAACGCAGGTTTTATGCGTCTTTTAACTGAAAAATTTGTAAAAGACTGGCACAATCGCAATCTAAACATTCACCCTTCTTTATTACCCGCTTTTAAGGGGCTAAACACCCATGAACGGGCCATTGCCAGTGATGTTAAAATTTCCGGCTGCACAGTCCATTTTGTGCGTCATGAGATGGATACAGGCCCCATTATCGCCCAGGCAGCCGTTCCTGTGCTACCAAATGACACACCCCAAACCCTACAACAAAGAGTTTTGAAAGCAGAACACCACTTATACCCCAAAGCCTTGAAATTATTGGCCTCTGGCGCCATTCGCGTCTCAGGCGAACACGTCCAGTTTAATCAGGGCTATGAGGAACAAGCAGCTCTATTCTCCCCATTTATGACATAAACTTTGGCTTTAACCCTATTAATTGTGGTTTTTTTTGCGTTAAATCAAAACAATCTTGGTAACTATGTGGTCCTCTTGCCCCTAGACAGAACGCTTCAAGAAGTGCTAACTCGAAAGTGAGTGAACTTAAGCAAAACAATAACTTGCTTAACAAATGGACCGGAAGTGGATAAGTTAAAACGGAATTACGAATAAAGATTACTGTAAATCTTTATTCCAACTAAGATTTTCAAATGAACATCTCCGCCATCCCCTCATCGCCTGAAGCGATCACCAATCAGTGATAAGCATATAAATGAGGGATCAAAGAGCGCAAAATGATTTGATTTAGGTCTTAAAACAACATGCCTATAGCTTAAAATTCATTTTGAATTGTGAAAGTGTAAAGAGGAAATTATGGCCGTAGCCGAAATGCAAGAAAATAAGTCACATGAATTGGGTGAAGAGCAAAGCATCTGGTTCAAATTGACACCGCTGCTAAAGGGGAAAAACCCCATGCAAGTGGTTATGCAAATGTGCGAGAAGTACGGCGGCGTTATCCCAATTAACTTAAAGGGCCAAAAGCTTTGGTTTATGAGCGATGTGGAGCATTTCCGCCGTGTTTTGGTGACCAATGGAGATAATTACACCAAATATTTTGATGGTATCCGCCCTATATTTGGTAAATCGATGATCACAGTTGACGGCGCTTTATGGCAAAACATTCGCGCCCCGCAACAACCAGCCTTCCACCCCAAACAATTCGAAGAATACTTCCCCTTTTTGCAAGAAGCCATGAAAACCAAATGTGAACGCTTCTCTCAGCTAGCAAAATCAGGAGAAACCATTGAGATGGTGGAAGAAACCTGGACACTGGCCGCTGACATGGTGTGCCGCGCTCTATTTGATCGCAAAATGCCATTTAACCCACATTTTGTCTTCAAAGCGGTAAAAACTTACACGGATGTTTCCAGTCACAAATCCATTCGTTTGGGCCGTCAATCTGGCGAACTGAAAGACGTCTCTGAGGTTGATCCAGCCAAGGCGGTTGAAACCTGGTGGTCTGTCCCGCCAATGGTTTTGGGACAAGACAATCTTACAACGCGTGAAAAAACGCTCATGAGCATGATCTTAAAGGCGAAAGAAGATGAAAACTTTCCTGAATTTGACCAACAACAAGTTATTGATGAACTCAAACAATATTTATGGGCCGGCACTGAAACCACAGCCCTAACCATGGCCTGGGCATTTTACATTGCCTCACAAAATAAAGAGGTGCGCGATAATATCTTGAACGAGGCTGATCAGGTTTATGGTGACCGCGAGCCAACTTATGAAGATATTCAAAAGCTGACCTACACAAAGAACGTTGCTCAAGAAACATTACGCATGTTCCCCCCAATTTGGGCCCTTATTCGTGTAGCAGAAGAAGACGATATAATTGAAGGCCATGAAATTAAAGCAGGCGACAAAATGGTCATGTGCACTTATGCCGCTCATCACAGCAAAAAATATTGGACAGACCCAGAAAAATTTGACCCTGGCCGCTTCTCTCCAGACCGCATGAAACGCCGAGCAAAATTTAGCTATCTACCATTTGGTGCCGGAAAACGTTCATGTATCGGCAGCCAATTTTCTTTCGTAGAAATCTGCTTAGCGTTACCAACCTTGTTAAAGCGATTTGAACCAGAATATATTGGAGATCCAATCCAATTAAACGCCACAGTTACCCTTACACCAAAAGGCGGCCTACCATTCCGCATCTTCGAGCGCAAACAAGATTAATACAGGCGTCCCAAAAAACTAAATCCACGAAAAAACATAGCTTAGCCTACTACAGGCTAAGCGACATGGCGTCCCGCAACAGCGGCACCCTGCGCGGTGCGCCGCCCGTCGGAGGGCCCACTGCCTAGCGCGGTTGCTGGTGGGCAATCTAAAGCTCAACGAAAAAGGCAGCGGAATAGCCCGTGAGACAAAAGATGTTGCCAAGAATCAACATGACCGAGCACAATTCTTTTTTCCCCATTTTCCCCATAAAGTTGCCTTGTTCATCGCGCTAAACTCCTCCCATTATGCAGGCAGAATTTGACTGCGGGGAAACTTCAAAATGAAAGCAATGTTAAAAATAGTAACAATGCTCATGCTTGTTGCTGCAATGCTAATACCACTTGGATTTTATGATAGTATCAGTCAAGCAAAGTCCAAAACGCAACAGCGCCTAAATAGCTTGTTGGCAGAAAATGTGGCACGCTCAGAACAGCGAATAAAGCATAGCGTTACAAAACTCATTACCTTAAGCAGTGGGTTAACACTTTATCAATTTCAATATAGAAATGACCCAACGGTTTATGTTGGACTAATGGCGCACGAACTAGCCAAAAGCAAAGTTTTTAAAGCTTATGTTATCCATATGGGGCAAGGCAGTTATGCCATTGATTATGAAAAATTAGGCCTTCATCCTGTCACTTTACAAACATGGGAAAAAGAAGGACTGAGCGCGCTGCAAACAACAAAAAATGTGGCCGCTAAAAAAAACAACTAAAGTTTTAAAATGATGAATAGATAAACAAGGGGGCAAACATGCCCCCTTGTTCTTAGCAAAAATAAAGTTTCAGATTAACCAACAATTTCATCATCAGAAAAATTCAAAGCAATCTCAATCGCTGCATTTTCAGCGCTATCAGAACCATGCACTGAATTACGCTCAATATTTTCTGCAAACTCTTTGCGAATGGTACCATCCGCTGCCTCTTCAGGGTTCGTAGCCCCCATAACCTCACGGTTTTTAGCAATAGCATCTTCGCCTTCCAAAACTTGCACAACAATTGGCCCAGATGTCATGAAACTCACAAGCTCACCGTAAAAGGGGCGCTCTTTATGCACTTCATAAAACTTCTCTGCTTGAACCTGGCTCCAGCGCACACGCTTTTGGGCCACAACGGCCAAACCAGCATCTTCCAATTTAGCAATGATTTTGCCTGTGATATTTCGTGCCGTTGCATCCGGTTTAATAATAGAAAGTGTTCTTTCAACAGCCATATTGACCCCTTTTTAAAATTTACAATACAAATACGCAAAAGCTTATGTATTTTTCTCATAACAAAAGTCGGCTTAAACAAAAAATGACAAGCCAAATCTTGGGCCAGCTTATAACCAGAAGCCTAGAAATGATCAAGCATTGTTTAGGCCGTAAACTCATAAAACATATGAGCATTCTGACAAAGGTGACTAAGAAATGTCCCAAAGCTTAATTACAATAAAAAAATCAGAACTTGACCAAGCAAACTGTTTACATGAAACACTCAAATTTACTGGCCCTAGTTATAGCCCTGACCTTTCCCCATAGCACTCCTGTCATAGCGCACGATTTACACAATAAAGAGAAACTTAAACGTTCCCAAGCAGTGCCTGAAAAAGAAAAACAACATGCAAAAAAATGAAATTTGAGGGACCAAAAGAAACCAAAGGCATTAAAAATGTGCGTTTAATGGGAACGGTCGCTCTAGCAGATCAATTTGATGATGTAAAAAATCGCATGTTACGGGCCCGTGAAATCGATATCGAGCCAGGTGGTGTGATTGCCGTCCATCAGCACGATCAACGCCCTGGTGTTGCTTATATGGTTAGCGGTGAGTTGATAGAACACCGCGTTGGCCAAAAGCCTGCTATTAAAAAGGCTGGAGATACCGCCTTTGAATGGTCCGGCGTCACACACTGGTGGGAAAACAAAAGTGATAAAATTGCTCGCATAATTGTGGTGGACATTGTCCTCAAAGACATCCAATAAACTTTTTCACTATTTATCAAGGGCGCACTTTAAACTCTAACAAAGGCAAATCACGGTCTGGCCAAGTATCAGACGGAACGGTTCCAATAAGATGCGCCCCCATTTTTTCATAAAAACCTTTTGCATAAGGGTCTGAAATAATCAGGAAAGAGGAAGGCCCCTTTTCTTTTAAAATTTTCAGTTCATCAACGATCTTTTCAAACAACAAGGCTCCCACCCCTTGGCCAATAAAATCAGGGACAATAAAAAGTTTTTCAAGCATTGCTGGCTGATCGGTAACAATCAGATGAGCAACACCAGCCATGGCCTGCTGGCTTTGAGCAACAAAGACAATGTCAGACGAAATGTCAGCTTCAGTAACAGTCAGCTCTTGGCGGCAAGTTTCCATAAACTCATCGCTATAGCCCCAATGAGCTTTAGATTGAAAACACAAGCGTGAAAGCTGGCCAGCCTCATAGAGCTGGGCTTGTCTTAGCAACATCAAACACCCAAAGAAAAACTTTATAAGTGGCTTAACCGCCTATACGCAACCGCCCGCGCCGTACAATCCAGCGTGTCATATCAACCAGCATAGCATTCATAGCCTGGTTAAGAGCTTCAACACCTGCCTCAACCTCTCTATTGGCAGCTGGCATTTGCTCTGTGAACCGGCGGCTGGCATAAACTTTACCTGATTCAACATGGATTAATTTAGCATGACAAATGATATTCGCTTGCGCGCGCTCACCTTGAACTTCAATTTGAAACGCCTCAATCGTGGTTGAGAGCGTCACATCCCCCTTAATGCGATCACTGCCATCACTCACAGCCCTAAAGCGCCCTGTCTCACGCACAGCATCCACAATGCGCGCTTGCAACAATTTGGGCAACCGATCACCCCACACAGCACCGCCATAATAAGTCACTTGATTGGGGCTAGGTTTGACCAAAATATTCTCACCGGCCAAAACTTTCACTGCCGCCGGTGTTGCCACAACCAATTGCGTGCCAAGGCGAGAGGAGCGCTTAATAGCGCCCCGATCAAGAACAAGATCATAAGTATTGGCAGGGGAGTTATTGCTAAAGGCCCCTTTTAACGCGCCAGAGACCGAACAGCCGCCCAGCCCTAAGGCCAGCGTGCCAAACATAGCACACAACATAAGTGCTTTGAAAAAGTTGAGCTGTAAACACCTTACGTTTACAGATAATCCCTCTAACACCATCAAATACTCCGGCCCTTTTAACATGACGCTTTAGATCTGATTGAGTGAGCAATTAGTAGAAAACTCAACACCACTACAACGCACCTAAAAAGACAATACTTTACTTCATGCAGGCCTCAATTTATGGCCCATTTCCCTAAAGCTCACAAAGCTTTAAAGAGTTTGCACAAACATACTTTAATTAGATGTTAATTACTAGGGATTGTATTCAGGCACTTGAGAACCGCCAAAAATGAAACTTTGCGGGTTTTGATCCATTTTTTCCAAGACCCTATCGAGACTTTGCGCGGCCCGACGCCCATCTTTTGCAAACAATTCAAACTCTCTTAAAGTGCTTTTGGCCATAGAAATCACCTCTTGAGGGCCATTTCCCAGTGATTTTTCCAAATTATCCGCCATCGCCTTAAGAGATCGAGCAGCCGCTTTGGCGTCCTCTAACACTGAATTGCCATCTGCACCAAAAAATCCCGACACCTGATCAACCGCATTATCAATTTTTTCCGATGTTGCTTTTAAGCGACTGGAAAGCGCCTTCACATCGGCAATAATTGTGGCCACATCTTCCCGTTTCGTGGCCAAAGTCTCAGAAAAAAGTTCCGCATTTTTAACCGTTCTGCGGATTGAAGCTTCATTATCAGCAATCACAGTATTGAGCCGTT
>JANQQH010000457.1 GCA_028285025.1 Hyphomicrobiaceae bacterium
GTATTATGGCCAGATGTAAAGTCTATCATCATGCTCACAATGAACTATGGGCCTGAAGAAAATCCACTTCCAGAACTTGAAAAAAAACACCAAGGCGTGATCTCCGTTTATGCCAAAGGCAAGGACTATCACGACATCGTCAAAAAGAAGCTCAAAAACATCGCCCGTTGGTTTGTTGCGCAAACAGGGGCTGAAGTTAAGGTATTTGTCGACACCGCCCCGGTCATGGAAAAGCCCTTGTCTATGCAAGCCGGCATTGGCTGGCAAGGCAAGCATACCAATTTGGTGAGCCGTCAAATTGGTTCCTGGGGCTTTATCGGGGCAATTTTCACCACCCAAGATTTAGAGCCAGACCGGCCCGAGCAAGACCATTGCGGCTCATGCCAAAAGTGCATCGACATATGCCCCACCAATGCGTTTCCTAGTCCCTATCGGTTAGAGGCAAGGCGCTGCATTTCCTATCTCACCATAGAGCACAAAGGGCCAATCCCGCATGAATTTCGAGAAAAAATAGGCAACCGCATATATGGTTGTGATGATTGCCTCGCCGTGTGCCCCTGGAATAAGTTTGCCAGCCAAGCCAGTGAACAACGCTTCCATGCCAGAAACGAAACCGACAACCCCCCTTTAGCTCAGCTGCTAACAATGGATGAGCAAGCCTTTCAGCAGCGCTTTAAAGGCACGCCCATAAAACGAACAGGGCGCGATCGTTTTTTACGCAATTGTTTAATCGCAGCGGGCAATTCAAAAACGCCAAAACTAAAACCAATCCTGTCAAACATCATAACCAACAAACAAGAACCAACACTTGTGCGCACCAGCGCCATCTGGGCCTATAAAAAACTCAGCACGCAGCAAGAGGCATCAAAATTGCAGAACCTTGTCTTGGCGAGTGAAACAGACCAAGATGTGATCAACGAATGGCAAATAAGAGACCAACATGACCAATAACAACAAATCAATCTTATTTTTAGGCGCCGGCTACACTGCCAAAGAAATGATGCGCCAATTGCAGCACACACCTGATTTTAAGGATCTTGTCATTTATGGCACCACCCGCTCAGGGCGCAATTTTGAAAACATCAAAAAGGCCGGTGGCACGCCTATATTATATGAAGGCACAGGCCCATCAGATGCTTTAGGCCCGGTTCTACGCAGCGCCCCCTACATTCTCGTCTCCATCAGCCCAAAAGAACAAGGCGACTTGATCCTTCAGCACCATTTGCAAGAGATCAAAGCCAACCAAAACTTAAGCTGGGTTGGCTATCTGTCCACAGTTGGCGTCTATGGCAATCATGATGGCGCCTGGGTGAGCGAAGATAGCCAGGCCAACCCTTCGTCCAAACGCTCACAATGGCGCAAACTAGCCGAAGACCAATGGCTAGATCTACACCAACAAAACGGCATACCTGCTCATATTTTCCGCCTGCCAGGCATTTACGGACCAGGCCGAGGCCCGACCAACAAACTCAAAAAAGGCACGGCCAGGCGCATTGAAAAAAAGGGACAAGTGTTCAACCGCGCTCATGTAGAAGACATTGCCAACATATTAATCGCCTCAATGAGCCAGCCCAACCCAGGCGCAATCTATAACGTCTCCGATGATGAACCTGCCCCACCGCAAGATGTGTTAGCCTATGCAGCGCAATGTCTGGGGTTAGACGTGCCCCCTTTAATCCCGTTTGAACAAGCCGAAATGACACAAATGGCCAAAAGCTTTTACACCGACAACAAACGCATTTCCAACAAGCGGATAAAAGAGGAGTTAGGTGTAAGTTTAAAGTATCCCACTTACCGTGAAGGGATAAAGGCGTGTCTATAATCAACTGATGTAAGCAATAAGAGCAAACAATAGATCAGCTTATAATTCAAACCAGCAAATTTCTGATTTAGACCGCCTCTACCTTTATCAAATCAAAAGCTATACTTTCATTAGCCAAATGCCCAATTTTCTTGTTCTGAGCCTAGAATAATGGTTTTTTTATGCTGCCTTCTTATTTATGTACCATACAGTTTCATAGTATTATTGCAAAAAATTCATGTAATGTGCAAAAATACAACTTGATTAATCCGCATAAATAAAGTCACTATCAGCAATAATATCTGATACCATATATTACTTAAGTTTTCATTCGATAAACTTTACAACAAACAGGTGGCGTTTAAGTGCTCAGAAATAATCCTCTTTTTAAATCTAAATCAAATCAAGAAACTTCCAATCAAAAATCATCAGAAAAATCTCAGAATAATTTAGAAAACAACGATCAATTTGTATTTGCTTCAGAGCAAAACCAACTAGCGGCGGACGCTGTCTCTGAGGCAGAGCCTGAAGAAGGCAAATCGTTAAAGGTTGATGTGCCACCTGAAGAGCTGGCCAAGTTCCAGGCGCTGCGCTCTAAGATGGTGTCCGCCTCCTTCGGCGAAATGGTGACATTGCTGATGAAATCCCCTCATTACCGCCATTACAGCCTGGCTGACCTGGACTGGCTGCTGATCCCGCCTCTGATGACCAACCAGTTTTTGGTGGTCGAAGCACAACTGAAACCACCTGCCAAAGACAAAGACACTGAAGGCGAAGAAACCAAGCAAAAAACGTTGCCCCCAGGGGTGCGCATACCTGTTGGGTTGGCCTTATGGGCCAAAGTCTCACCTGAGGTGGATGCCAAATTGAGTGAAAACTTAAACGCCCCGGTAAAATTGCGCCCGGACGAGTGGCGCTCTGGGGAGATCAACTGGTTGATTGAAGTGATTGGCGACCAGCAGATCATGGCCGGGCTCTATAACAAGCTGAAATCGGATGTGTTTAAGGGCCAAAAGTTTAAAGTGCGGGCCCAAGATAAAGACGGCAAGCACCTGGTGCAGGAGGTGAGCGGGGAAGCGATGTCTGATGATGCGAGCACTGGGCAGGATGCAACGCCTTCCGCGAATTAGTTGAATTTTGCCGAGTGTTTTATGAGGGATAATGATCGTTGATGTCTAGGGGGCATTGTGTGGAAAGCTTTTAAATATTTCATTTTGATGGTTTTGCTGATTGTTGTTTTGTTAGGGGTTTATGTAGCCTCAGAAATTAACAATGATATCTACACTTGGCATGAAAAACTCACCCTTGAGGTAGAGACGCCAGAAGGACTTAAAACAGCCAGTTCCGTACAAAAAATTGTATGGCGTCATTCTCATGGCGACTTGGTGTTTCATGAAGCGCGAGGCGTATTTAGCAGCGCAAAAGGTGAAGCTGCTATTCTAGAAATTGTTCCAGGAAAATATCTGTTTGCATTATTTAAAGGGGCTAGGGGAGCGGAGCAGTTCCGAGATGTAGGAATGTATTATGCAGACTTGGCAAACATGCTTCGCAAGGCGAATCCGAGCCAAGCTCATCCTCATTATAAGCTAAGTATTAAGGAAAATGTTCGGATTATAAAGAGCCCAAAAGGGCGCCCTTTTGCTCTTTCAAAACAATATTATCCGCTTTTGGTGACTTTCAAAGATATCAATGATCCAACCAGTGTGCAGCAGGTAGACCCTGATAACTTTGCTGCCACCTTTGGTCCAGACATCAAGCTTAAAAGTATCACCCTTGAGATTACAGATGAGCCTGTGACAACTGGGAAAGCAGAGAAAGTATTGGGGTGGTTTTACAATGTAGATCGCATTGTTCCTAAAAGCCAAGTGGCTTCATATTATTCAAGAAAAGAACCAATCCCTAGCAAGGGAGATTTTATTAGTTATAGCCTTTGGAGGAAAAAATGACTTCACCAACTTTAATGCAAGCTATTTTAGCAATGGATGCTTACAATCAGGGATACAATCCAGGATTGGATCATGGTGAATCCCAAATAGGCAACGCTACTGTGAGACCAAGGGAAAGTTTGGTTTCAGACGATGAATACGCAAACTGGCAAACAGCCGGCTTCTACGCTGTCGCCTACAATTATGACGACCAGACAGTTATCTCCTATCGCGGCACGGATAATTATTCTCTTTTCACAGATAGTAATGGGAACCCAAGTGATGTAGTAAACGGTTGGATTACAGGTGCAGGGGCCTGGCAAACAGATCAAGTTCGTTTAGCCGCACAGTTTTTCCAAGCTGTTCAAGACTCAACGCAAAATATAATTTCTTTAACGGGTCATTCTTTAGGAGCAGGATTGGCTGGAATTGTTGGTAGTATTTATGGACATGCTGTCACTTTGTTTGACAATATGCCTTTTGAACTTTCTGCAGATAATATCTATTATTATGCGAATTTATCAGATGCTGAGATAGCTCAACAAGCTGGCGAGGCTGCAAATTTAGGGAATACATTTAATCAAGCGCTTTATGATAGTACTTATGATGACCTTGTTGCAAAGCGCACATATGCCCGTGACACCTTCTATGATGGGGGGGAAGCATGGGATCAAAACCGGTTCTTGATTGATGGATATGCTGTTACAGGTGAAGTTTTACAATTCATTCGAGATTTACCTCCTACACAAAATAGCCCCGTAACATACCTAGATAGCAATGGTGGCACTAGAAGCTGGATTGATCTTCATAGTCAATCTCTTCTCGTCAATCTTCAATTTGCCCAAGAGAAAGGACTGACTGATTGGCATAGAATTGGGGGTGATTTGTGGGATGCCGCCTTCAGCGAAGAAGTTGGTGAAGCTGCAGGGTTCAAAGATGATGTAAAGGGACATTATAGTGCTTCTAGTAAATTACTAAGTGCCCTTGCCTATTCTGCCATTGATGAAGGCAATCTTGTGTTTGGAGACACAGGCATTCGTGCGATGTTTGATGACGCGGATCAATTAGGTAAGGTCCTTAGTTCACCAACTTCAAATAGTTTCTTAGGGACCGCCTCTGACGAAATTGCTCAAATCTTTGTTCAATATGCCGGCATCTTAGCCAATTACAAAGTGAGTTCTAACAATGATATTTTAAACCTTGACCCGGAAACAGGCATCATTGATGTCACTGATGATAATCAATTGCTTTCAATTGATTTGTCGTCAACCCTTTGGACAGATGTGTTTGAAAATGGATTAAATGGAGGGCCATTTAAACCCATTGCTGGGGAGATCACCCCTTTCAAAAAGGATGAATTTTTCACCCAACTGTTTACTCAAAATGGTCAAAGTGATATTCAAAAAACATTGTCTGAATTGGGGCTGTCATGGAACAATGAAGGCACAAACGAGGCAACATTTGACAGTCTTGCTACATTTGTGTGGGGAGCAGGAGGTCGGCATGTTTTTGACCGCGTCAATATTGCCACAAAAAATTCTGGACCCGACAAAACGATTGGTGAGCGTCGTTATGACACAGATCTAGATAAGCTCATTGGGAATGAAGTTCGTGTGGATGTATATGCCGGTGTTGAGCAAAATGATAAAATCACTGGCACGCAGTATAATGAGTTGATCTTTACCGGCAAAGGCACCGATAAAATCACGGCAACTGGCGGTCGTGATTTTATCTCTGGTGGAGACGGTAATGATACTGTCGACTATTCTTCACTTGATAACAACAATAATCCGATCCTTCTTACTGTAGATCAAGCCAAGGAATTTGGAGCCCAAAATGCACCTGGCACCACACCGCTCGTTGAAGTGGTGAAAAATTTTGACTCGGTTGAAGCCCGCGACCTTCTCCATTCCATCGAAGTGCTCACTGGCACCGATTATATAGATTACCTGATCGTCAACGATCTTCCTGAAGACCTCAAACTCAAAATCCAAAATCTTGGCGGTACGGCCAATGAACCATTGGGGGATATTATTTATGCCAAAGATGTTGAGGGCGGGGTTGAAATTAACGTTAACGATGGCAATGGCTATTTAAAGAAGAAATCTGGTCCCGGCGGGATTATAGAATTTGAAAACTTGCTGGTTGAAAGTTCCTCTCCAGATAATAAAGCAAATATCGTTCTAACTGATGATGATGATATTATCACCGGACATTTTGGCGCCGTTGATATTTATGGCGGGGCGGGCAATGACGAGATTAGATCTTACGATAATGAATTTAGTAGCCTTTATGGTGGTGAGGGTGAAGATCTCATTATCTCCACAGGGGCTGGAGAAGCTTACCTTTATGGTGGTGACGGCAGCGGGGCAGATAACAGCAAGGATATTTTTTCCGTCTCTCATGGTGATCTTGTTATGGATGCTGGCGTTGAGGATGAGCTTGCTTGGGACAACCTGCTTGTTCGCGGTGGCGTTCAATCTTGGTGGATGGAAAAGGGCTGGGCATCATGGCAACCGACCACCTCGATTTTTAGCAGCTCGCCCCTTTCTTTTGTGTCCGCTTTTGGCGCGCTTGCACCTTTAATGAAGCTCTCCATGCAGTTTGACATTTTTACCTCGCTCATGTTCCAATTTCGCATGACTGACAGCGGTCAGTTGGTGGTGCAAACAGCAATGGATCGTGGTGGCCGGGCGGTGATTGAAAATTACGATGTTGATCTGGATACCGGCCAAGGCACAGCTGGTGTGA
This sequence comes from Hyphomicrobiaceae bacterium, assembly GCA_028285025.1. Classification (GTDB taxonomy): domain Bacteria; phylum Pseudomonadota; class Alphaproteobacteria; order Rhizobiales; family HXMU1428-3; genus HXMU1428-3. The sequence continues at coordinate 6,478 of JANQQH010000457.1, forward strand.
CCGTGTTTCAGCAAAACCTCATCGATAGCGGTTCAATTGGGCAGCTAAAACAATATGTTAATTTGGCTATGAAAGCCGGCTTCGGCACTGGATTTGATGGGCAAGACCCGTTAATCCTTGATCTTGATGGTGACGGGATTGAGCTGTCCAGTTTAAATGCTGGCAATATTTATTTTGACCTTGATAATGATGGCTTTGCAGAGCGCAGTGCCTGGACCAAAAATGGCGATGATGGCTTTTTGGTGCGTGATTTAAACGGCAATGGCCAGATTGATAACATCACTGAACTTTTCGGCACCCGCGAGACCCCAGGCTTAACCGCCCTTGCCGCGCTTGATAGCAATCAAGATGGCAAGATTTCAGCCGATGATGCCGCGTTTAATGAATTGCAAGTTTGGCAAGATTTCAATAGTGATGGCAAAACGGATGCCGGAGAGCTTTCAACCCTGGCTCAATTGGGCATCTCTGAAATCTCTTTAACCGGCACCACGCCATCCGAGACCACAATTCGCGGCAATACCATTCGTGAGGAAAGCATTTTTACCCGCGACGATGGCACGACCGGGACGGTCTCAGACGTGTTGTTGCAAACCCTAGAAATTGAAACCCGCTACTTGGGCGATGCAACCATTTCTACTGAAGCTGCTGGCTTGCCTGCCTTAAAAGGGTTTGGCAATCTTACCGATTTGCAAATCTCCATGACCAATGACCAAAGCTTGCTTGAGGCTGTTGAGGATTTCACCCTTCTGCCTGCCAGCATAAGTTGGGATGAGTTGCAATTAGAAACACAAGAGATCCTTTATAAATGGGCCGGTGTTGAAAATGTCACGCCCACAGCTCTCGCCACTGGTGTTGATGCCCAGATGCTGGCCTTTTTGGAAGTTTATTCCGGCACGCAGTTGGTCTCAAGGGATGCCAATGGAAACCCGGATGTTAATAATGCAAATGAGCTTATCACCACCTGGAATGAGGTTTTGGAAAGCTCAACAATTCGTTTAGGCGCTCAAGGACCCTGGGCAAGCGTATTTTCTGGTGTATCGTACAATATCAGTACGAATGATTTTTATCTGGCTGATGTCGATAGTCTGTCGAATATCTATAGCGCTGCGATCAATATGCTAAGCAATGATCAAACCATTGCGGAACAGCAATGGGCAGACCATTGGGGTCCTGCCCTTTCTGTATTGTCCAGAACTTTGCATCGGTCTGACCAAAATATGGTGCGTTCAGATTTTGAAGTACAGAATCTTGTGCGGGCCATACATAATACAGGTACCTCTATATCCTTGATAGCTCTGGCAACGGGCTTAGGTCTTGAGAACTTGCAAGTTGCTGAACAGACCGGGTCTGTTTTGTCTCGCACAGCTGGGTCTCATGAAACGCAAATTTTCGTAAGCGGTGAAGGTAATGACCAGCTGATTGGTGGCAATTGGCAAGATGTTTATATTTTTAGCGCGAATTTTGGCAATGATATCATTGATGACCAAGATCTAACCATTACCGGTGATCGCATTCGTTTCACTGATTTAAACGCTGACCAGTTAACGATCGAGCGTGTTGGTGACGATTTGGTTATCAGCGTGAATGGAACGACAGATACGATCACTGTCAAAAATCAGTATAAAACTCCCGTTGGTACGCAAGCTAGCCAAGGACAACCCGGGTTTGGCATAGAAGATATCCAATTTGCAGATGGGACCATTTATGAGGCGGGTGATATTGCCATGGCAATCGGTCTTGGAACGGACGGAGATGACACTATCATCGGGTCTGTCCGAGAAGATGTTCTTGAAGGCCTAAAAGGAAATGATGTTTTAAAGGGGGGTGATAGTGGCGATATTTATTTCTATACTTTAGGGGATGGAAATGATCAAATCCATGATGTTAGAACGTTGACATTATTAACGGGGTCTGACTCTCTGTTTTTACTAGGCGGCATAGAACAAGAGGATATTTCTGTTGGCCGCGAAGGAAAATCAGATGACGTTACCCTCACCTTTAGCGATGGCGGCAGCGTAACTCTTATTGATCAGGCTCACTATAATGGCTTAAGTTTGGGCGGTTTTGATCTAGATAACCGGATCGAATATTTCTTTTTTACCAGTGGTGCTACAATGAACTGGGTTGAGTTGCAATCTATGCTCATTAACACCTACACAACTGAAAATGATGACACAACGTACGGCTTTGCGACACCTGATGAATTTCTCTCTTCTGCTGGGAATGACTTTATTTCTGGTTTAGATGGCGGAGATACTTATCATTTTGATCTGGGCAGCGGACAAGATACCATTCATGATGATGCACAATTGATTAACATTGCCGTGACGGCTGTGGTTTCAGCTGATTGGCAAGAAGAAGACAAGCTCATTTTTGGTGAGGGCATAACTTTAAATGATGTAATTTTCTCCCGTAACAGTTCTGATCCTGATGTGACAATTTCGTTCACCAATTCTACTGACTCACTAACCATTATCGATCAATTTCACGCGTTTTATGGTGATCTTTTTGGCATAATTGGCAAACAATGGCTTGATCGAATTGAAACATTTGAATTTTCAGATGGCACAATCCTGACGTGGGAAGATATTCTTTCATTGGTGACCCAAGGTGATGATGGGGATAATAATATCTATGGGGCTTATTATGCCGATACGCTTGATGGCGGCCTAGGCAATGACTTCTTATCAGGTGGAGATGACAGTGATGTTTATTATTTTGGCAAAGGCTATGGCCAGGATGTCATAGAAGACAACCAAGAGATTATTCTAACCGCCTCAAACGATAAGGTGATCTTTAAGTCAGGCGTTTCTTATGATGATTTGATTTTCACCCGAGGGTCTTCGGATGATCTGATCATTTCATTTATCGATGACGATGCAACGCTTACCCTTCGCAATCAATTTAATAAAGCTTACACAGGACTTGGGCCCTATTGGTTTGATCGGATTGAGACGTTTGAATTTGAAGACGACCCTTCAACCACAGTGAGCTGGCATGAATTTTTTGCATCATTTGTTGCCCAAGCGAAAACCGATGGCAATGATGAAATCTATGGCTTTGATTGGGAAGACACATTAGATGGCGGTTTGGGTGATGATTTTCTCTCAGGCGGCAATGAAAATGATACCTACATTTATGGCCTTGGTTATGGCCATGACGTTATTGGTGA
>JANQQH010000487.1 GCA_028285025.1 Hyphomicrobiaceae bacterium
AACAACCTATGAGTCCATTCTCTTCCCTCCCTAAAAATTTTCCAATCCTCACAAACTAAAAAAAATCGCCTCTAAAACCCGCCCTCATTTCACGTGAAAAACCCAAACTCAAAATCAATCCCCCTAATTTCAAAACCAAGGGCTCCAAATTTCGGCGGCGAAAATTTCAAAAAATCGCCTGGAGGAAACGATTCTTGACTCCAAAAACTGGGGAGGGAGGATAAATTTGTGGGGAGGGAGTCTCAAAAACGGGGGAGGAACACCAAATCTGACTCTTTTGACTCACGTGATTCCTCCCCATGACAGGGGGAGGCTTGACTCACGTGAAACATTTTCAAATCCATACAGGAAAAATCAACCCGAATTGAAGACCCCTTAAGTGGCACCTTAGCCCCTATTTGCCGATGCAAAACTCAACAAACAACTTGTCCAAAATGTCTTCAACATCCACTTTGCCGGTCAAGCGCCCCATGGCGAAGGCAGCACGGCGCAAATCTTCCGCCCGCAATTCAGTGTCCACCAAATCCCCGTCAAGAAAATCACCCAAGGCCGCCAACACACTTTGCAACAAATCACGATGGCGAACCCGCGTGATCAAAACCCCTTCACCTGAGCCCACTTGGCGCTGGGCCTGCTTGCCAATTTCCTCAATCAACCTGCCAAGCCCATGGCCCGTCTCAGCAGAAAGAGCCAGATCAATTTTGCCCTCAAAAGAAGGCTCAACCTTGCCCACATCAAGCTTGTTCCAAACAGTAAGAACAGGCCGATCAAGACCAACCACTTCCTCTGGAACGTGCCCCTTAGGAGCGGCCCCATCAACCAACCAGAGCACCAACCCGGCCCTGTCCACTTCCCTAATACTGCGACGAATGCCCTCTTGCTCAACCTTGCTGGATGTCTCGCGCAAGCCGGCCGTATCAGAGACAATTACTGGCAAGCCGTTCAGATCCAAGCGCACCTCAATCACATCCCGCGTGGTGCCCGCCTCATCAGAAACAATCGCCACATCGCGCTTGGCCAAAGCATTTAACAGAGCAGACTTACCCGCATTTGGCGGCCCAGCAATCACAACCTTAAACCCATCCCTGACAATCTCACCGCGATGCCCATCATCAAGATGGCGCTCTATGGCCTCATAAAGCGCATTTATCCGGGGGCCAGCCTGGCCCGCAATATCTTCAGGCACATCCCCTTCATCAGAAAAATCAAGCGCAGATTCCACCAAGGCAATCGCATAAATCAAATCCGCCCGCCAGTGCTCATAAAGGCCAGAAAACACCCCGCTCATCTGCTGCAAGGCTTGTGATTTTTGCGCCGCTGTATCCGCTGCAATTAAATCGGCCAGCCCTTCCACTTCCAGCAAATCCAGCTTGCCATTTTCAAACCCACGCCGTGAAAACTCGCCAGCCTCTGCCATGCGCGTAAACGGCAAAGCCCCCAGCGCAGACAACACCCCCTCAATCACAGCCCGCCCGCCATGCACATGAAATTCAGCCACATCTTCGCCGGTAAAACTTTTGGGTCCCTTAAAATAAAGCACCAACGCCTGATCAAGGAAGCTTGCGTCAAGAGGGTGCTTTAAATCACAAAGCACTGCCAGCCGCGGCTCAGGCACCCGGCCACAAAAACCTTGCAAAATCTCAACAACGCCGTTGCCTGAAAGCCGGATCACGCCGACACCGGCCACCCCCTGCCCGCTAGAAAGCGCATAAATTGTCTCACCACTCATAAAACCAACCACTACCAATTTCGTTTGTCGGCACCATAGCTGAAATTCTATAGTAAGACATCTGCATTTTGAGAGGCGACAAGGCCCTTAAAAACGCCACTAAAGAATAGCACGAGACATAAGCCAGTGCCCTTGACAAGCTAATTCAAAATGCAAAAATTAAACCATAGAAACTTTAAGACAAAATAATTCCCGACCGAAAGCCAATCCCCCATGTCCATATCTTCACCCGGCAAAAACCAACTTGACCAAGAAAC
>JANQQH010000504.1 GCA_028285025.1 Hyphomicrobiaceae bacterium
CTTTCTTGAACATTTGATGTTCAAAGGTACGCAAAAAGTCGCCCCGGGTGAATTTTCCAAAATCATTGCCGCTCAAGGCGGCGAAGACAATGCCTTTACCAGCCAAGATGTAACAGCCTATTTCCAACGCGTGGCAAAAGAAAAATTGCCAATGGTCATGGAAATGGAAGCCGATCGCATGGCCAATTTAAGATTATTGGAGAAAGACGTATTAACAGAGCGCGATGTCATTTTAGAAGAGCGGCGCTCTCGCATTGATAACAGCCCGTCAGCCATTTTATCAGAGCAATTGAGCGCTGCCCTTTATCAATCTCACCCCTATGGCATCCCGGTTATTGGTTGGATGCATGAAATGAAACAATTAAGCCGGCAAGACGCACTTGAATTTTATGAGAATTTCTATGCGCCAAATAATGCTATTTTAATTGTAGCAGGCGATGTAAACCCTGATGAAGTACGCGCATTGGCTGAAAAACATTATGGACCAATCAAGCGCGGCCCAGATTTAAAGGCAAGACAGCGTCCCTTAGAGCCAACACCAGTTGCGCCGCGCCGGGTGACATATAAAGACAAAAGGGCCGGCAAATTAACCTGGCAGCGATTGTATTTGGTGCCAAGTTACAAGACCGCTCCGAAAGGCGATTCTGAAGCTCTTGAATTGCTCATGAAAATTGCAGTTGAAGGCGCCACCAGCCGACTTTATAAAAAATTGGTCCTTGAAGAAAAATTAGCTTCCAGCGCCGGCGGGGGATATTCACCCTCAGGTATGGAATATGGCAGCCTTTATGTATATGCCCTGCCCACCAAAGGGGTTAGCATTGAACAGATCGAAACCGCCGTTCAGCAGCTTTTTGATGAATTGGCTGAAAATGGTGTGAGTGAAGCTGAGCTAACCCGGGCCAAAAACAGCTATATTGCGGATTATATTTATGGCAATGATAGCCAATCTGGATTGGCGCGCCGTTATGGCTTTGCCTTAGCAACCGGATGGACAATACAAGATGTTGAATCTTACCCAGACCGGTTAAAAGCGGTCAAGCCTGAGGATTTGAAACGTGTGGCCAATAAATATCTTGATGTAAAAGCCTCTGCCACTGGCGTGTTAAAACCTGTCATTGAGCAACGTGCTGAAGCTTTAAATCAATAATAATAAATCTTAAAAAATTAAGATTTAAACCTTTGGGAACTTAAATTTGCCCTTATGAAAAATTCCTTGAAAACCCATTTTAAAGGACGTGCCAGCTTATGCGATTTTTATCTTTCCTTGTTCTTTTCCTTTGCAGCGTTATGCTCAGCTCAAAGGCGGTTTATGCGATGAAAATTGAACGCGTGGTGAGCCCCTTAGGGATTGAAGCTTGGTTGGTGCGCGAGAGCAATGTGCCGTTAATTGCCATGCGCTTTGCCTTTAAAGGCGGTTCAGCTCAAGATGAGCCAGGCAAACAGGGGACAGCTTATTTGTTATCAGGTATGCTTGATGAAGGTGCTGGTGACTTAAAGTCCAGCGCGTTTCAAGAAAAGATTGAAGAATTAACTGTGCGAATTTCTTTTAATGCATCGCGCGATCATTTTTCAGGCAATTTTCAAACTCTGACAGAACGCAAAAAGGAAGGTTTTGCTCTTTTAAAGTTAGCCCTCACAAGCCCTCGATTTGATACAGATGCAGTTGATCGAATAAAATCACAAATTGTTTCTTCGCTTAAGTTTGAAGCCAATAACCCGCAAAATGTAGCAAACAAAGCTTGGTTCAAATCAGCTTACAAACAACATCCTTATGCGCGCCCTAAAAAGGGGACCGAGGAAAGTTTGCTCACCATTAACCGCGATAATTTGGTCAAAGCCCATGGCAAAATATTTGCCCGCGAGCATTTAAAAGTTGCTGTGGTCGGCGATATTACAGCTCAAGAGTTGGGCCAACTTTTGGATGAAGTTTTCGGCCAGTTGCCAGAAAAATCAGGCATTGCCGATATTAAAGAAGCCAATTCTGTTGAAGGCCCGCTGATAGAAACGATCGAAATGGGCGTGCCCCAATCAGTTGTGCAATTTGGTCATCAAGGGCTAAAGCGCTCTGACGATGACTTTATCCCAGCCTATATTTTGAATTACATTTTAGGCGGTGGTGGGTTTGCCTCCCGCTTGATGGAAGAGGTGCGCGAAAAACGCGGGCTTGCGTATTCTGTTTATAGCTATCTATATCCGCTTGAAGATGGCGCGGTTATTTTAGGCGGTGTGGCAACCAAAAACTCTTCGGTAAATGAGGCGATTGAACTCATCAAGCAAGAGTTTAACCGTTTAGCCAATGAAGGGCCAAGCGAAGAAGAGTTTCAAAAGGCAAAAGATTATTTAACAGGCTCTTATGCGCTGCGGTTTGACACATCATCTAAAATTGCCAGTCAATTATTATGGATCCAGGTTGAAGGGCTGGGGCTTGAATATGTTGACAAACGCAATGAGATGATCAAGAGCGTTACCCTGGATCAGATTAAAAAGGTTGCAAAACGTGTGCTTAATGGTGATAAGTTGCGTTTTATGATTGTCGGGCAACCAAGTTCAGGTTAATTCAGAGCTGTATTTTTCCCGTAAATTTAGTGTCCAAATGCGGTGGGGCTCGAAAAATTGTCTATTGAGCATAATATTTCAGGATGTTTTGAGGACAATGTCGGGTCTTCCGGTCTGAGCCCTGCTTCTTTTGACCTGTGGCTTGAACGTGCAGGTGAATGCGCGCACGACCTTGTGCAGCTTTATCATAACAATGAACTTGCCTTGTTGCGTATTAGTGAAAAACGCGATGATATTGATATTGCCAAAGAAAAATTTTTTCAGCTGATTGAAGGGGCTGAAACAGTTATATTTTTAGGCACTGGCGGCTCTAGTTTGGGTGGGCAGACCATAGCTCAAATCGGAGGCTGGTTTATTCCTGGCGATGAAGTCTCTGGTGCCATTAAGTTACCACGCACCCGTATTTTTGATAATTTGGACCCTCATTCTTTAGAGCGCGGGCTGGGATTGTTAAACCTTGAGACCACCCGATTTGTGATTATTTCTAAATCCGGGAATACGCCAGAGACTTTATTGCAAACCATAGCTGTTCTGAATACATTTAAACAAGCTGGCCTAAAAGATAAAATCGGCTCATCCATTCTTGGTCTTTCTGAGGTTCGCCGTGCTGGCGTGCATAACGGATTACGCGACTTGTTAGGGGCTTATAATTGTCAATTTTTGGACCATGAACAAGAGATTGGTGGGCGTTATTCTTGTTTGACCAATGTTGGTTTGTTACTCGCTATTGCCCGGGGAATGGACCCGATTATAATTCGCCAAGGAGCCAGTGATGTAATCACTGAATTGCTGAGTGGGGCAGATTACAGCGATTTTATGCCAGTGCTTGGCGCCGCTGCCAGTATCGGGCTTTATAAAGAAAAGGGCATCTCCAACATTGTAATGATGCCTTATGCCAATAAATTAGCCCGATTTGCAAATTGGTATGTACAGTTGTGGGCTGAAAGCTTAGGCAAAGACGGGTTGGGCATCACCCCGATCGCAGCCTTAGGTCCTGTAGACCAACATAGCCAATTACAACTGTATATGGATGGCCCAAAAGACAAGCTGGTCACCGTTATTGCCACAGCGACAACAGGCAAAGGGCCTTTAATCGACAGGCCATCAGCAGAGCTTGCAGGGATTGAATATTTGGCAGACCGGCATGTTGGTGATTTAGTCAGCGCCCAGGCAAGAGCTACCGTTGATGCACTTACTCATGCTGGCCAACCCACACGTTATATCGGCGTAGATGAGATTGGCGAGCATATTTTAGGACAATTGCTGATGAGCTATATGATGGAGACAATTTTAGCGGCCAAGCTATTAGGCGTAAACGCCTTTGACCAACCGGCCGTTGAAATTGGCAAAGGCTTGGCCAGAGACTTTCTTCGCAGCTAGCTTTTTTGTAAAATTTTTGCCAAGCTTATAATATGGGTCAGCTATCAAACATAAAGTGCTGGCCTTACATTTTCATTTCTACACATAGTAAAGAGACTTGAAAACGATGGCGATCCGTCAATTATCACCACACCTTATCAACCAAATAGCGGCTGGCGAAGTGATCGAGCGCCCAGCCAGCGTGGTCAAAGAGTTGGTTGAAAACGCCATTGATGCAAAGGCATGTCACATTGACATCGACATAGCTGATGGCGGCCTGTCTCTCATCCGTGTTGTCGATGACGGAACAGGAATGAGTAAAGTTGATTTGCAGCTTTGCGTGGAACGCCATGCAACATCCAAATTAACTGACGATAGTTTGTTTTCCATTCAAACGCTTGGCTTTCGCGGCGAGGCCTTACCGTCTATTGGTTCAATTGCCAAACTTTCCATTCAAACCCGCCAAGAAGGGGGCGATGGCTATGCGCTTGATGTGCAAGGGGGCACGTGCGGGCAGTTGCGCCCAGGGGCAGTCAATAAGGGCACAAGCATTGAGGTGCGTGACTTATTTTATGCCACCCCGGCGCGGTTAAAATTTCAAAAATCTGTACGGGCTGAAAATGGCGCCATCGGGGATGTGGTCAAGAGGCTAGCTTTGGCCCATCCAGACATTGGCTTTCGCCTGACTGTAGATGGCCGCCAAACTCTGCATTTACCCCCGGTGGCCATTGGCGATGAAACAGGCCAGTTGCAACGGCTGGGGAAAGTGATGGGGCCTGATTTTGTCAAAGACGCTTTGTCAATTAGCGCCCAGCGTGATGACCTTGTACTGACCGGTTATGCCAGTTTGCCAACCCTGCATCGCTCCAACAATTTATTGCAGTTCTTTTTTGTCAATGGTCGCCCGGTAAAGGACAAACAAATCCTTGGCGCCATTCGGGCCGCTTATAGCGATTTTTTGCCCTCAAACCGTTACCCCTTGCTTTGTTTGTTTTTGTCAGTGCCGTCTAAAACGCTTGATGTCAATGTGCACCCAGCCAAATCAGAAGTACGCTTTCAAGACCCGGCAAAAGTGCGCGGCTTGCTTATCGGCGCTTTAAAGCAGGCTATTGATGAAGCTGGTCATAGGGCCAGTTCTCGCGGGGGCGCTGATACGCTCGGTGCGTTTCAAGCTGAAAAAGAGATAGCATATGCCTCAGTAAGCAGTGTGGAGCATGAAGGCAATCAGTTTTCCGGATTTGCAGAGACCGAAGAGAGGACAATGTCTTATGGTGCAAGGCATCATGGCACGTTTCACCTAAGCACGTCTCAAGGGCGAGAAATGTCCAGACAGTCTCAAGCACCCTTAGAAGGGGTGAATGAAGTCAGTGGGGCTGTTGTTGAGGATTTATCTGCTGGTGAGGGAGATACACCCCTTTCTCACCCCCTTGGCGCAGCCCGCGCCCATGTTTTTGAAAATTACATTGTTTCACAAACTGATGAGACCTTGGTGATTGTTGATGCTCATGCTGCCCATGAACGCCTTGTTTATGAACGCTTAAAGCAGCGCGTTGAGGCTGGCGATGTGCCCTCACAAGGCTTGCTCATTCCCCAAGTTATAGAACTTGACGACGAGCGCCGTGCTGGGCTTTTGGCGCACGAAGAACAGTTGAGAAGCTTTGGACTATATTTAGAAAGCTTTGGCCCTAATGCCGTTGCCGTACAAGAAGTGCCAGCTTTGCTGGTCAATGGTAATATTGCCGGGTTGGTTGCTGACTTGGCTGATGAAATTTTGGAAATGGAGGCCACGACCACGTTAAAGTCGCGCCTTGACCATGTTTGCGCCACCATGGCGTGCCATGGCAGTGTACGCTCTGGAAGGCGGCTTTCAGGACCAGAGATGAACGCCTTGCTACGCGATATGGAAGCCACGCCGCGCTCAGGCCAGTGCAATCATGGGCGTCCAACTTATGTTGAGTTAAAACTAAAAGACATAGAGCGCTTGTTTGGACGCTAAGTTAATTTATCAAAGACTGTTAGGGCTTTTGGCAAAATGAATGGTGGTATCGCCAAAGGAGCGTGTGTCGATCAGGGTGAGTGGGCCTGGCCAGTTAATCTCAGCGTTTTTGCTTTCTTCCAAAACGATTAAGGCGTTTTCTTTTAACCAACCTCCCCTTTGGGCGGAGATAAGGGCTTGTTCGCCAAGGCCCTTATTGTAAGGCGGGTCTAGGAAAATAAGGTCAAACGGCTCAAAACGCTTTAACGGACCCAAATTGGTCGCATCCCGGCGAAACAATTTTGTCTGGCCTGTGCACTCTAACAGTTCAATGTTTCGCCTTATCAAGCCGCGCGGTTCAATCGCTTGTTCAATAAAAACTGCAAAAGCCCCCCCGCGAGATAAGGCTTCCAGCCCTAATGCACCGGTGCCGGCAAACAAGTCTAAGATACGCGCCCCCTCAAGTTCGAAATCCTCAATCCCGTGGGTCAGGCGATTAAACAAAGCTTCGCGCATCCGGTCTGAAGTCGGGCGGGTCTTATCTGATTTTGGGGTGAACAGTTTTTTGCCTTTGTGTTTGCCGCCAACAATGCGCATTTTATAAGAAAGCCTTTGTTGTAGATTGAGTGCCATGCCGTGCCTTAACTTCCATGGTGAGATTTTTGCATTTTAAAACCGCTTGTCAAGGGTTCCCGCCATGCGGCTACCGCCCTTGACAAGCGATTTCAAAATGCAAAAATCTCACCATGGAAGTTAAGGCACAGATCAGCCGCTTTTAGGTGGTTTCTTGCGGGATGTTTTCTTTGCTTTGGCCTGATTGGTTGAAGGTTTTAGATTGAATTGTTTTGCCGTTTTCGGACCTAGCTGATCAGCCAAAATATGAGATTTAACCTGCTCTACCTCACCCGCTTTAAGATCACCTAACATAAAAGGCCCGTAAGACAGGCGAATGAGGCGATTAACGTTCAGGCCCAGATGAGCAGCGATGCGTTTGATCTCACGGTTTTTGCCTTCACGCAGCCCCATGATGAACCAGCAATTGGCACCCTGGGTCTTGATCAGGTGAGCATCAATCGCGCCATATTTAATGCCTTCAATGGTGATGCCCTTTTTTAAGTCATCAAACTTGTCCTGAGTGATCGTGCCATTGGCGCGCACTTTATAACGGCGCAACCACCCGGTGGAGGGCAGCTCTAAATGCCGCGCCAGTTCGCCATCATTGGTGAGCAGCAGTAACCCTTCAGTGTTAATGTCCAGCCGGCCAATGGAAATGCAGCGCGGCAAATCTTTGGGCAAAGCTTCAAAAATGGTTTTGCGACCCTTCTCATCTTTTTGAGTGGTCACCAGACCTTTGGGTTTGTGAAAGCGCCATAATTTAATAGGTTCCGCTTCTGGCAAAGGCTTGCCATCAACCAGGATATTGTCTTTAGAGGTAACATTTAGCGCTGGGCTATCAATCTTGTTTCCATTGACGCTCACGCGGCCCGATGTAATAAAGCGTTCAGCCTCACGGCGCGAACAAATGCCAGCGCGTGCCATCGCCTTGGCAATGCGCATGGCGCCGGGCTTCGGATCAGTTTGAGATGAATTGGTTTTGTTGCTCATAGATGTTGTTGTGTCGCAAATTTTAAAAAAGTGCAATGAAAAGGTTTCAGATTAATGAGCTCTTCTTATATGGAGCAAGCTTTACAATTGGCAAAAGAGGCCGCTTCAGCCGGTGAAGTGCCGGTAGGGGCTGTCATTGTGTCTGATGAAGGCACCCTATTAGCCGCTGAGCGAAACCGGATTGTAGAACTGGCCGATGCAACAGCACACGCAGAAATCTTAGCCATTCGGGCCGCGTGCCAGCGTTTAGGCTCTGAGCGGTTGATAGATTGCGATCTCTACGTAACGCTGGAGCCGTGCACCATGTGCGCCGGTGCGATTTCCCTGGCCCGCCTGCGCCGGGTTTATTTTGGCGCGCTGGACCCTAAAGGCGGCGGGGTGGAGCATGGGGCCTGCTT
>JANQQH010000015.1 GCA_028285025.1 Hyphomicrobiaceae bacterium
TTATTACATTTGATCATTTGAGCAACCATCATGAGGGCTTGATTTGTCTCACAGGTGGGGAACAAGGTCCGCTCGATCAGGCGCTCGCCAATGGGCAAATAGAGCAAGCTGCAAAATGGGCTGGCTTGTTACAAGATCTGTTTCAAGATCGTTTGTATGTTGAGCTGCAACGTCATGGAAGGAGCAATCAATCTGGGCGCGAGGGCGGTTTGTTAGATATTGCTTATGCCAATGAGTTGCCAGTGGTGGCAACAAACGAGCCTTATTTTGCTTTGCGAGAGGATTATGAAGCTCATGATGCCCTTATGTGCGTGGCTCAGGGTAATTATGTGAGCGAAGATGACCGGCCACGGCTGACACCAGAGCATTATTTTAAATCTCAAAAAGAAATGGCGCTTTTGTTTGCTGATTTGCCAGAGGCATTGGCCAATACGATTGAAATTGCCAAGCGCTGTTGTTATCGCCCGACAACGCACGCGCCCATCCTGCCCAACTTTTTGGGGGAAGATGACCAACTAGATGATGAGGGTAAGTTAGAAGCTGAGGCTGAGGCGCTAAAAGAATTAGCTCACCAGGGATTGGAAGAGCGGCTTGCGAAAATCGAATTGGCGCCAGGTAAGACTAGGGAGGATTATTTTGAGCGGCTTGATTATGAGCTTGATATTATCACGTCGATGAAATTCCCAGGCTACTTTTTGATTGTTGCAGATTTTATCCAATGGGCCAAGGCCAACAATATTTCTGTTGGGCCTGGCAGGGGCTCTGGTGCTGGGTCTGTTGTGGCATGGGTTTTGACCATTACCGATCTGGATCCGTTGCGTTTTGGCTTGCTGTTTGAGCGGTTCTTGAACCCAGAGCGGATTTCAATGCCTGACTTTGACATCGATTTTTGCCAAACCAAGCGCGATGAAGTGATCCGCTATGTGCAAGAAAAATATGGCGAAGATAAAGTGGCGCAAATTATCACTTTTGGTAAGCTGCAAGCCAGGGCGGTGTTGCGCGATGTGGGCCGGGTGTTGTCTATGCCTTATGGCCAGGTGGACCGTTTGTGCAAAATGGTGCCGAATAACCCGGCGAACCCGTGCACACTGGAAGAGGCCTTGCGCGATGAACCTAAGCTGGCCCAGGCGCGCTCTTCAGAGCGGGTGGTGGATGAGCTTTTAACCATCGCCATGAAACTGGAAGGTTTGTACCGCCATGCCTCGACCCATGCTGCTGGTGTGGTGATTGGGGATCGCCCGCTTACACAATTGGTGCCCTTATACCGTGACCCACGCTCTGATCTGCCTGTTACCCAGTTTAACATGAAATGGGTAGAGCCTGCCGGCTTGGTGAAGTTTGACTTTTTGGGGCTGAAAACACTCACCGTGATTGAAAAAGCTTGCGAGTTTATTACAAAAAATGGCACTGAGTTAGACATCGCTAATCTGCCTCTGGACGATAAAACCACCTTTGACTTGTTGGCAGCCGGCGAGACAATCGGCGTGTTTCAATTGGAAAGTTCTGGCATGCGCGACAGCTTGAAAAAGCTAAAGCCTGACCGATTTGAAGATATCATCGCGATGGTGGCGCTCTATCGTCCAGGGCCGATGGATAACATCCCCACTTATATTGCCCGCAAGCAAGGGGACGAAGAACCTGATTATTATCATGACATGCTCAAACCCATTTTGGATGAAACCTATGGGGTGATGATTTACCAAGAACAGGTGATGCAGATCGCCCAAGTGCTGGCTGGTTATTCGTTGGGTGAAGCGGACGTGCTGCGCCGGGCGATGGGTAAGAAAATTAAAGAGGAGATGGCCAAACAAAAGGCGCGCTTTGTTGAAGGGGCGGTCAAGAACAATGTTGATGAAAAGCGCGCCGGCTTTATTTTTGAACAGGTGGATAAGTTTGCTGGCTATGGTTTTAACAAATCTCACGCTGCCGCTTATGCTTTGTTGGCCTATCAGACTGCTTACCTAAAAGCCAATCACCCGGTTGAGTTTTTGGCTGCCACCATGACGCTTGATCTTGGCAACACCGATAAGCTGAATATGTTTACAGGGGAAGCGCGGCGTATGGGGATAGATGTGGTGCCGCCTGATATCAATGCGTCTGAGGTAGACTTTATTCCGCAAGAGAAAACCATTCTTTACTCTATGGCTGCCTTGAAAAACATTGGCTCTTCGGCTGTGGCAAGCCTTGTTGAGGAGCGGGTTGAACAAGGGGCTTTTAGCTCATTGTCTGATTTTGCCAACCGGTTGGATGTGAAGAGTTTTAACAAGCGTGCGTTGGAGACGCTTTCTTCTGCCGGTGCGTTTGATAAAATTGAGCAAAGCCGGGCCAAGGTTCATGCCAATGCAGAGCGCATTATGGGCTTTGCCAATAAAATCCATCAGGACAAAAAGGCTGGTCAGTCTGATTTGTTTGGCTGTGATGATGGCTCTGGGCCTGAGCTGGAATTTCTAGAGCCGCAAAGATGGCGGGAGATGGAAAAGCTCTCGCATGAGTTTGATGCGGTTGGGTTTTATTTATCTGGTCACCCGCTTGATGAATATGAAGCGGTGCTGCAGCGGTTAAAAGTTGAGCGTTGGATTGATTTTGAACGACACGCTTTGGAGCATGGCGGTGGGCTTGGTGTTCTGGCGGGCACGGTTTCGGCTGTCCATGAGCGGCGGTCAAAGTCTGGTAACTTGTACGCCTTTGTGGAGTTTTCAGACCAGACAGGTCAGTTTGAAGCCGTGACGTTTTCAGATACGCTGAATGCTTGCCGGGAGATTTTAGAGCCCGGGCAACCTGTGTTGATTAAGGTTGAGGCGGATGTGGAAGAAGAGTCTTTGCGCTTGCGGTTGCAAAAGGCTGACAGTTTGGCCAAGGCGGTGCAAACCAAATTGCGGGGGTTAAAGTTGACCATTAACCGGCACACCAACATTGAAGTCCTGCGGGCCATCTTGG
>JANQQH010000037.1 GCA_028285025.1 Hyphomicrobiaceae bacterium
ACCCAATTCATACGATAGGTTGACGCCAAAGGATCCGGCATGACCAATTCAAAAATAGAGTAAATAGAATTGGCAATGGGTTTTGGCAATTGGTCAACACCTGACCAGAACCTGTTTGGTTGCCAATGAATAAACCCAGCCAGTAAGATAACAACAAAAGCAATATTCGCGGCTATTTTTGTCCAGTTCTTATACCAGCGTTGCGATTGTTGTGGCGCATTATAATGCGGCTCATGTGTTGGGATGGGTTGGATCTCAGTAGGCATGGGGCTACTTGGTGCATGATGTGCTGGCGGGAAATGATTAGCCGGCATTTGATGGCGCACGCCTTGTTGGTTTGTCTGGGGCGCCTTGTAAAAGTCTTGAGGTTTAGAAAAATCATGTTCCCCTGATAATGATGGGGAAAATTGATCGATATTATCTTTGTGTTGAGCCAGGTAAGATGCTGGTTGTTGGCCAGCTATCGCCAGGTTTTTTAAAGTTGCATCGCTCATCGGAAATAAAGATGCCCCTTGATCTTGTCGATCAGAATGATCGTTAGACATGGAGGTCAAGTAATGTTCGGTGAGCTTTTCACGCAACCGTCTTAAAATCGGCCGTTCATCAACATTCATAAAGTTGGTGTATGCTGAGACCACTTGTGACAGTTCTTCCCATTCTGGCAGCAGATCAATGGCGCCAGCCTCTAGAGCCAAAATAATATCTGTTGAGGTTTGCAAACGTTGGGCAAGTTGAAAGGTGCTCAGTTGTGAAGCACGTCCCATGGCCAAAAACAATCCGCCAATTTGCTCATCTTTGATAGAAGGACTAAGCGGTGCGCTCTCGTCTTTAAAAGGAGGAGGGCCTTCAACAAGTGGGGCCTGCACATTATTGAGCGTGGGGCTTTTTTCTTGCTCAAGAACAGGTCGGTGTTCAGGCAGCGGCGGTGGCAATGTTTGTTTTAACGATCCCAAAGAGGACCGAAAAGGTTTGCTATGATCTGAACTGAAATCAGACTGTCTAAAATTGGACACTGGCGCAACAGCTTGGCCAGCCTTGCCTTTATACTGGGAGGCAAATTGATTAGAACGATACACGACACTCACCCGAATTTACGCAATACTAAAACGTCATTCTAACCTGTCATGACTTAGGTAATATGACAGGTTCACCCCATAACTAACTTATACTTAAGTGTTTTATTCGCCAATAGTGTTTTTAGTTTGGCGCGCAAAATTATCTAAATATGAAAGAACATAGTTAAAATGGTGGCCTAAGGCTGCAAACCAAACGGATCAACATTGATCTGATTTTTAGCCGCATAGCTTTCTAGATCAGGGCGCAAAGATCCACTGCGAATGGCCAGGCATTCATCAATAAATTGGGTCAAATGCACAATATTAAGCGATAAAATCATTGATTTGATCGGACCAATGGAGGCCGGTGCCATTGAGATAGAACGCAAACCAATACCCAATAAAGCCATGCATTCCAATGGGTTACCCGCCATTTCACCGCAAAGCGTAACAGGAACGTTGTAAGCCTTTGCTTGAACTATGATTTTTTGCAAAATACTTAAAAATACACTGCTTAAGCAGTCATAACGTTGGGCCACTTGCGGGTTTGTCCTATCTGCTGCAAACAGAAATTGCATAAAATCATTGCTGCCGATTGAAATAAAATCGACCAGTGGCAAAATTGCCTCTAATTGCCAAAAAATGGCTGGGACTTCAATCATCACACCGATTTTAAGCTCTTTTGGCCGTTCTCGGCCATGTTTTTCAAGAAATTCAAGCTCTTTAAAAATCAATTGTCTGGCCAATTGCAATTCAGAAATATCGGTGACCATAGGCAACATAAGTTGCAATTTTCGGCCCCGTCCAGCCCTTAACAAGGCGCGCACTTGGGAGCGAAACAGACCTGGCCTGTCAAGTGTCATGCGCACAGCCCGCCAGCCAAGGGCCGGGTTTTGTTCGCCGCTCACACGCATATAAGGCAAGATCTTATCACCCCCCACATCAAGCGTGCGAAACACGACCGGGCGCTCACCAGCAGCATCAAGAACAGCTTTATAAGTTTCCTCTTGTTCTGTCGTGCGCGGAAATTTGGCGGCAATCATAAACTGTAATTCGGTACGATAAAGGCCAATACCATCTGCGCCAGAC
>JANQQH010000077.1 GCA_028285025.1 Hyphomicrobiaceae bacterium
TTTTCTGCAGCCTCTAAGTCTTTGACATGGACAATCAAAGGGTTAAAAGAGGGGCGCCCCTTTAACTTAAAAATCTTGCGCACGGCAATGTCATTGCACGCGTCTGCTGCCAAGCCATAAACGGTCTCTGTCGGCAGCGCCACAACTCCCCATTGCTGCAAGATTTCAGCTGCCCTTATTACATCTTCACGCATCCATAACCCTTGTAAATAAACACGCCCATTTTCATGAATAATTCGGTTATATGACAAATTCCGGTCTTGCCAGAACCGCCTTGAAAGCAATAATCTCAAACGGAACAAGGTTCAAGGTCTCGCCTGACAAAAGGAAAACCCTCATGTCCTACACCGCGCCTCAAACAGACATTCAACATATCCTCACACATATCATTGAAATCGATGATTTAATAGCAAAAGGGTTGCTGGGTGATCTGGACAAAGATCTTATAACAGCCATTTTACAAGAAGCGGGTAAATTCGCCAGCGATGAAATTGCCCCCTTAAACAAAACTGGCGACAAACAAGGCTGCCGTTTAAAAGAGGGAACCGTCACCACCCCAGAGGGGTGGCAAGAACTTTACACTCAATGGCAGGAAGCTGGCTGGGCGGCCCTTTCAGCGCCTGCAGAATTTGGCGGGCAACATCTGCCCCACACCATTGCCCAATGTGTGGGCGAGTTTTGGAATAGCGCGAATATGGCTTTTGGCCTTTGCCCGCTGCTGACCCAAGGCGCGGTGGATGCCATTGCCCAGCATGCCAGCCAAGAGTTAAAAGATATCTACTTACCAAAAATGGTCAGCGGCCAATGGACTGGGACGATGAACTTAACTGAACCCCAAGCCGGGTCAGATTTGGCTGCCATTGCCACCAAAGCTGTTCCCCAAGAGGACGGCACCTACCGCATCACCGGTACCAAAATTTTCATTACCTACGGGGAACATGAGCTAACTGAAAACATCATCCACCTGGTCCTTGCCCGCTTGCCAGATGCGCCAGAGGGCACCAAGGGTATTTCTTTGTTTTTGGTGCCCAAATTCTTGGTTGATGAAGATGGCAATCGGCAGAGCCGCAATGATCTGTTATGCACTGGCCTGGAACACAAGCTGGGCATTCACGCCTCTCCCACTTGTGTGATGAGCTTTGGCAACAAGGACGGCGCGGTGGGCTATTTGGTGGGGCAAGAAAATAAAGGCCTGATGGCCATGTTCACCATGATGAACCTGGCCAGACTATCAGTTGGCACCCAAGGCGTCGCGGTGATGGAGGCTAGCACCCAACATGCGATTGCTTATGCCAATGACCGTTTGCAAGGTACAGCACCGCAAAGTCCTAAAGGCACAATGGACCCTATTATAAAACATCCAGACATTCGGGCTCAGCTCAGCCATTGCCAAGCCACCATTATGGCTTGCCGCGCTATTTGCCTGATGACCGCCAAATATATTGATTTGTCAGAACGCAGCCTGTCTGATGAGGATAAAACCTATGCTGCGAATATGGCCGCGCTTTTTACCCCGATCGCCAAAGCCTTTTCAACGGATTGCGGCCTGGAGGTTACATCCACAGGCATTCAAGTCCATGGCGGTATGGGCTTCATTGAAGAAACTGGCAGCGCCCAACATTATCGCGATGCGCGCATCTTGCCCATTTATGAAGGCACCAATGGCATTCAAGCCATGGACTTAATGTTCCGCAAAATCCCTCAAGAGGGGGGCAGCACCGTTGCACAACTCATCAAAGAGCTTACGCAAATCAATAACGGTCTCGATGATGCGCCTGACATTAAAGACAAAATCAAGACAGCTCTTTCTGACGCGCTTCAGGATTTGAACGAAACGCTTGCCTTTTTACAATCGTTAGAAGCCAATGACCCGACAGGTCATCTTTATGCTGCAACGCCGTTTCTTAAATTATTTGGTCTTAATCTTGGCTCTGCGTTGTTGATCAAAGGGGCTGTCAGCGCCGCCAAAGCTAATAGTCCGGATCAAGACCGGCAAATCGCCCTGGCCACTTTGTTTGTAAACCAACTTTTGCCGCAGACTTCTGGCTTGAAACAACACATCATGCATACCAGCCAAGCGTCTAAAGACTTAACTGGTGCCATCTTGAATGATGAGGAACTATAATTATGAGTGAACACATCAAGGTCTCGTTAAACAATGGCGTGCAACACATCCAAATCTGCCGGCTTGATAAAAAGAACGCTCTGACCAGTGCTATGTATGGCGCTATGGCTGAAGCGCTTGAGGCAAGCAACTCTGATGAAGATATTAAAGTCAATCTGCTTTACGGCGAACCGGGGTGTTTTACAGCTGGAAATGATATTAAGGACTTTATGCACACGGCTCAAACTGGGGATTTAGACAACAGTGTTGTAACCTTCCTGGTTAGTTTGGCAAAATTAGAAAAACCGCTCATTCTTGCCATCGATGGTCCAGCCGTTGGCATTGGCACCACAATGGCGTTTCATGCTGACCTGGTTTACGCATCCAGCAACAGCGTTTTTGCAACCCCGTTTGTCGACCTCGGCCTTGTTCCTGAAGCGGCCTCATCCTATCTCATGCCGCGCAATATGGGCTATGCAAAAGCCTATGAAATGCTCGCACTTGGCAACCCTTTTTCAGCTGAACAAGCCAAAGAGAGTGGCTTTGTTAATCAAATTTTGGATGAAAACCTTATGGAACATTGTCAACAAACGGCTCAGACTTTGGCCTCAAAACCGCAACAAGCTTTAAAAATAACCAAACAGCTTATGAAGGGGGCTGACAAAGCGGTTGTAGAGAGAACCATGCAGGAAGAAATTGAGCATTTCAAAAAGCAACTCTCAAGCCAAGAAGCCAAAGCGGCCTTTTTGGCTTTT
>JANQQH010000084.1 GCA_028285025.1 Hyphomicrobiaceae bacterium
GCTGTTAACTCAGCGATTTGTTTAAAGTGATAAATACCCAACTCATTGAGTTTTTTCTCAATCACAGGACCAACACCGTCAATTTTTTTTAAATCATCAGCTTCCCCGTCTGGGGCATCAAGGCCAGCAAAGCCTTTCAAGTCATGTTTAGTTTCTGGAGCACTCTCTTGCTGAGGAGCCTCTTCTTGAGCAGCAGCTTCTGGGGCTTCCTCAGCAGGGGCCGCCTCTTCTTCAGCCACAGGGATTACACTTGCAACTTCCTCTTCGCTCAAAGTTTGTTCAGCAACCTCTTCTTGGGCGCCAAGGTCAACACCAGCGGCCCCTTGAGAGCGTTCAATACCATCAAGAGCCGCTTTCACAATCAAATCGCAATAAAGCGAAATCGCCCGGCCAGCATCATCATTGCCAGGAATTGGGTGCGTGATGCCTTTGGGGTCTGAATTGCTATCCACCACAGCCACAACAGGAATGTTCAACTTGTTAGCCTCAGCAATAGCAATGGATTCTTTATTGGTATCAACCACAAACAAAATATCAGGGATACCACCCATATCTCTAATGCCACCAATGGCCTGATTAAGTTTGTCACGCTCATTTGTTAGTTTTAGACGCTCTTTCTTCGTCAAGCCTTGGGCTTCACCAGCCAACAACTCGTCTAGCTTTTTCAACCGCTTGATAGATTGAGTGATGGTTTTCCAATTGGTCAACGTGCCGCCCAGCCAGCGATGGTTGATAAAATATTGCGCACAGCGATTGGCACTATCAGCAATCACGTCTGAGGCTTGGCGTTTTGTGCCAACAAACAGCACACGCCCACCACGCGCTGTTGTATCACTAACAGCGAGCAAAGCTTGGTGCAAAAGCGGCACAGTTTGCGCCAGATCGATAATGTGAATGTTATTGCGGATGCCAAAAATGTATTTATCCATTTTTGGGTTCCAGCGATGGGATTGATGTCCAAAGTGAACACCAGCTTCTAACAGCTGGCGCATATCAAAAGAAGGCACTGCCATAGTTTTTCCTTACTGTTTTCCGGTTTAACCTCCGCAAGGACATGTCGAATGGGGCCCTAATGCACAATCAAATCATTGATTTTAAAACCCAAAATGGGGCTGAAAATCAAAAATCATGCGATTAAATGGGGTTCCAAAACAACACCGGAGCGGTCGGAATGGTGCACAAATCATGCACTCACCGCACCCTTGCGTGTGGAATGGAACGGGTTATAGGGTGATTTTGTTAGTTTGACAAGTGTTATTTGGCCGAGGTGTCCCATGTCAAGATCTATAGGCCATCAAGAAATGATTGGACGCGCGCTTAAAAAAAGACGCTTAGAAACCCGATTGTGAGAGCAATTATCGAATTACGGTGGAATTAAATTACTGTAATTCCTAAAAATCACTTACACATATCTTACACATTTTTATCAAAACATTACTCAAAAGAAGAAATAAAAGTGTTATCTATAAACTCCACGAAAAGAATTTTTAAAAATTAAATTTAGGTTCTTTTGAAAAATGAAGCAGATTGCAGCAGCAGGAGTTACCGGACTCGTAGCATTAGTGGTTACTGGAACTGTGGGGTATGCGGAACCATCAAACGAGAAATATGAGGTAACTATAAATAAGATCCCTTATTATAACAGAGGTGAACGTGGTCGGAATACTGATAAACCAGAGGAGCTTGGTGCTGGGAAAAAAAAAGACCATGTTGCTTACTCTTTGAGTCTGGGTAATAAGGGTTCCATGATTGGGGGCCATGTATCCCAAAATGGTCAGCCAATGTGTTTTGTAAATGTTGAAGGGTTTGATCTGTATGTTCAGGAACCTGTTGGCATCAGCAATATTCCAAGTGAACGATTTAGAGTTTCTGCAACACCTGATCTCGATCCATACACCAACAACTGGGTTTTACTTGGAGAGGGCGAGACAACTGATGAAAATAAGGGTATTATCGGCTTTGAGCTTGGTAAAACACTGAAAAAAGCCTATTGGGTAAAGATTGAAGATCTAGGCAGTGGTAAATCATCATCTACAATAGATAGGGCGGGAGTGGATGTTGGTACGATCATACTGAAAAAATTGTGCAATGAACATTTTAGCTGACTTTAACGCATATTTAAATCTCTGAATTGATTGTTTGGTATTTATACGGGGGAAATAGCCTGAATAACGGTGTTAATTACGGTGAAAGCAACCGAAATAGCTTTTAAAAAATTCTTATGTTAACCCCACATGTTAACCTATCTAGATGGCTCGCTTACCTCGACTTGTTGTTCCCGGTTATCCGCATCACATCACCCAGAGGGGCAATCGCCGCTAAGCCGCCACAAACTTGTCAACGTAAATATCATCATATAGAAATTCACAAATATTTATTATATCTCCTTAACCGCCAAAACCCCATCAATCGTCCGCAAATCACTGGCTCGCTCTAAAGACACATCAAACTTACCCGGCAAAGCCAATTCAACCTCGCGGCCAAAATCATCAAGCTGAACTCCAAGCTTGATAACCCCCCTGCCCTGCTGCTCACCCAATATCGCCCGCAGCGCCTCAATGTTGGTGTGCCGATTAATGGTGAGTTTTAAACCTCGCATTTTGGTTTGCGCCGCTTTGGCCAAACTCTCAGCCTTTT
>JANQQH010000121.1 GCA_028285025.1 Hyphomicrobiaceae bacterium
AAGGCACTTTATGCCGACTGGTTAGAAACACCGCTTGGTAGCATGATTGCCATGGGTGATGAGACCCATCTGTATCTTTTAGAATTCGTTGATCGGCGCGGGCTAGAACGCGAGATTGAAAAAATGCGAAAACGCTTAAGAGTCTCGATCATCCCCGGCCAAACTGCCCCTCTTACTCTGCTAAAACAAGAGCTGGCAGCTTATTTTACCGGCGAGTTAAAAGACTTTTCTGTACCGCTTAAATTGCTTGGCTCTGAGTTTCAAAACTCTGTCTGGCAGCAATTGATGACCATTCCCTATGGCCAAACCCGCTCTTACAAACAACAGGCTAAGATTTTGGGCAACCCTAACGCAGTGCGCGCTGTGGCCCGCGCCAATGGCATGAACCAGATGGCCATTATCATCCCCTGCCATCGGGTTATAGGAGCTGACGGCTCACTGACAGGCTATGCAGGTGGGCTTGGGCGCAAACAATGGCTGTTGGATCATGAAGCTGGTGCCCACCCATTTATTTGATATAGTTTTGGCAAGTCGTTTTTAACATCTGCCAAGGAGGCTTGCCGCATGAAACTTTGGTTTCGCATGCTTTATTACTTCATTGCAACCTGGTTCAAGCCAAATATTGAAAACCTGCTTAAGACATCGGAACTAACCTTTCGGGTCTGGCCCACAGATCTTGATATTTCCTTTCACATGAACAACGGCCGCTATTTAACCATCATGGACTTTGGCCGACTGGACTTAATGGTGCGGTCCCCCCTTTGGCAAGAGGTCCTCAAAAACAAGTGGACACCGGTTGTCTCAAACACGGTTGTTCGGTTTCGCCGTGAGCTGCGCTGCTTTGAGCCCTTTGTTCTTGAAACGCGCATTGTTGATTGGAACGACATAGATGCAGTTTTTGAGCACCGAATTTTATTTGCAAAAGGACCGCGCAAAGACCAAGTGGCCGCTTACGCCTTGGTACGCGCAGGTCTATATGACCGTGCAAAAAAAGCTTATGTGCCAGTTGAAACGCTCATGTCTTTAACAGACACCTATCCCACTGAAAAACCCAACTTAGAAGAAGTTAAAAAATTTGCTCTGGCAGAAGAGATGTTATTTTCTTCATCTCGTGTCAAAGAAAAGTAACAGATCTCAAAAAGGCATTGATATGTGTTGTGGCTAGTGCGAGGTCAGTTTGAAACGACCTTTCATGCGAACATACAAAACGCACTCATCTTGAAATTTACACGAAATGAGATGCGTTGCAGTTTTCCCCCGAGAACCAAAATAGCTCCCAGGCTGTAATACATGCGGTTCTCTTAACTGTGGGGTTTTATAACTCGGTTGTCCCTTAATAACGACAGCGTTTAAGGCTTCACCCAGGCTAAGTAGTTCACCTTCAAACCCTTTTGGTAATTTAACAAAATTACCGTTCAAGTAATTATCTTGGGGTGAGCTCCAAAGAAACGCTATTTTCGCTCTCCTTTTTGCCCCTTTGGCAGAGCTCTGCCTTTCAAGCTGATCAACCCAAACAATATTCGATTTATCAACATTAATGGGCCGTTCGCCGCTATCAAACGCTTGCGAAGGCGGGCGCACAAGATAGGGTCCTTGATCAATTTCTATGTAAGCAAGGTTGGTTTTGTCTTTCGCAGCAGTTATATGCACTTATCCTTTTGGCTGGGTCCAAAATGAGCCGGCTGGCATCCACATTTTCTGTGCAACCGGGTCATCATTATGGATAAGCCCCTTAATGACAACACCGCGATAAGTGACATTGTGAATATGCGGCGGCGAAGAGAACCCTTCTATAAATCTAACCAAAAAACCTGAAGGTCCAGAGCTCTTGCGATCTCCCCAAAGCCCCCAAAGCGTGCCAGCTTTAGGCCCCTTTTCACCGCGAGCAGGATTAAGCGGGACCCATTTAACTTTTGATGTTAGGACAAGTTTGTAAGTTGGCTTCTCAGGCGCACCCTCGGCCAGACTATCAGAAAAAGTTGGTCCACTTACCAAAATCACAATGACCAGGATTGCAATAATTTTAGAAAATTTTATCATTATTCTCTCTTGTAAAAAAAACAAACAAACAATGGCCCCTAAAGCCCCTGTTCGTTCATCCAGCTTTCCAAATTTTTCAAGAACTTGAGAGCCGTCGTGCCAAACTCAGTCAGATCATAAGTCACAGCCAACGGTTTGGTCGAAACAACACAGCGTTTGACCATACCTGCCTGTTCCATTTCTTTGAGCCGCTGCGTGATCATTTTTTTACTGGCCCCATTTAACTGGCGCGCCAAATCATTAAAACGTACCGGCCCATCCTTCAAATGCCATAAAATTGTTGCCTTCCACTTACCACCTAAAAGCGTCATCCCGCGCTCTATCTGGCAAGGAACTTTACAAGTGTTGATAATCCTTTTGGCTTTTATCTTGTCTTTTTCAATGGATAACATATGTCAAGCCTGGCATTTCATGAATCGCTTCCACACGCCTAAAGATTTTACCAAAAACTAGGTTACTAAAAGTAAACTAGTTGACAAGGGTAACTAGCATTTTATGATATGTCAAAATTTACTGCATCAAAAAGAATGAGATTGACAGCGCTCTTGGCCCGGGGATTGACGGAACACTCACTGAATATGTGTGTTTCAAAGAAAAGGCAGCCGTTCATATTACCGATCACTTAAACTATGCAGAAGCCGCCGCTTTGCCTTTGATGACGCCATGGCAACCTATCATCATTTACAAGCAGCCAGCCATGTTGGCAAGATTGTGATCAACCATGACGCATAAGATAAATAATCTTACTTAAATTTCAGACAAGCGCCTTACTAGCTTGTTTAAAATGGGAAAGTTTTATGATCAGTGACGCAGATATTCACCTATATACAGCCTCTACAATGAACGGCTGGAAGCCCACTATCTATTTAGAAGAAGCTGGCGTGCCTTATGACCTAACCTATATTGATTTTTCCAAAAAAGAACAAAAGTCAGACTGGTATATGAAGCTAAACCCAAACGGGCGCATTCCAACCATCGTTGACCGGTCTAATAATGATTTTGTGGTGTTTGAGTCAGGGGCCATTTTGTGGTACCTAGCGGAAAAATATGGCAAATTTCTCTCCTCTCACCCAAATGAGAGATCTGAAACACTACAATGGGTTATGTTCCAAATGGGGGGCATTGGCCCAATGATGGGCCAGGCGATGTATTTTCAACGCATTGCGGCCAAGCAAGGCCACGAGGACCCATTTGCCATCAAACGATATGTGGAAGAAACACGTCGCTTGTTAGAAGTCCTCAACACCCGGCTGGAAGGGCGCGACTACTTGGTTGGCAATGCGTTCTCCATTGCAGATATCACCACCTATCCCTGGGCCCGCGCTTATTATTGGGCTAAAGTAAACGTTGATGGCTTGCCTCATTTGCGAAGCTGGTTTGATCGCATTGATAAACGAGCGCCCACCCAGCGCGCCTTAGAAATTCCCAAACCATTTTGGGCAGCTTTTGGCAAAGGAGATGTGGAAGCGCAAGAGCGTGAGAACGCTGAAAGATTTAAATCTGACGTAAAAACAGACTGATGACAAAACAAACACTAACAATCGACATTGTTTCAGACGTGGTATGCCCCTGGTGCATCATTGGCTATAAGCGACTGGAAAAAGCCCTTGACCTCCTCAAAGGCGACATTGAGGCTAACATCACCTGGCACCCCTTTCAACTGAACCCGCATATTCCTGAAGAAGGCGAGAATTTGCGCGCCCATTTGGCCGCCAAATACGGCACAAGCCTAGAAGGCAGCATTAAAGCACGCGCCAATATTACGAAACTTGGGGCTGAGCTTGGCTTTACATTTGACTATTTTGACGAGATGAAAACCTACAACACCTTTAAAGCACATCACCTGCTGCACTACGCCCAGAAACAAGGCAAACAAACTGAAATGCAATTGCGTTTGTTTTCTGCCTTTTTTGGCGAACATGAAGACATTGGCCAAACCAGCGTTTTGGCCGTACAGGCCGCCAAAATTGGGTTAGACGAAAATGAGGTCCTCGCCCTATTGGAAGATCAACGATATGAGAGCGCTATGCGCGAAAACCAACAATTTTGGTTAAACCAAGGGGTACATGCAGTGCCAACATTTGTCTTTAACAAACAAAGTGCTATTTCTGGCGCTTATGATGTTGAAACCTTAACGCAGGTCATAAACGAAGCTGCAAAAATGGCTGAGCACACCTGAGCCTATTCGTTCACTTAAGAGAAGATATGGATAAATTGATGCCAGGGTCAGGGCGAACAGTCATTTGCATAACGGGCTTCGGGGTCGGATCGGATGGATGAAAGTCGAAGCGGTTCAACAAAGTCATGAGGATGATTTGCGCTTGCATCATGGCGAAATTCGCTCCAACACAAATGCGCGGACCGGCACCAAACGGAACGTATAAGTACTTATCACGCGCCACAACATTTTCAGGGGCAAAATGGTCTGGATTAAATTGGTTGGGATGAGACCAGTAGTCTTGATGACGATGCAAGCCGTATAGATTTAAGAAAACAGTGTCATTGGGGTGAACATCTCGGTCATAAAGCTGATCGTTCGCAAGCGCCTTGCGCGCCAAGAAGCCAACGGGCGGATAAAGGCGCATCGCCTCTTGCAGGATTTGTTCAAGATAAGGGGCCTGATTAATATCATCCAGGCCAGCTGCACACCCCGTGGTTAAAACGGACTGGACGTGTTGGCGCGCATGCGTTTGCACAGCCTGATCATTGGCCAGCAAATAAAGCGACCAGGCCAAGGCAAGGGCCGTGGTCTCATGGCCAGCAACAATGAAAAACTGCATATTATGAACCAAATCTTGGGTGCTCATTTTGCGCTCGGTGTCAGGGTCTTGCGCCCTAATCATGTAATCAAGCAGGTCTTCGTCTTGAGCAGGCCCGGTTTGTTGGCGCTCAAGAATAGCCTGCTTGACCATTTTGTGCATGGTGTGAACAGACCCACGACTGAGCAACTCACCAGGGCGTGGCATCCATAACGGAGCATCAATAAAATCCAACAAAGAAGCCCGCCCCGCGGTGAGCATATATTGCGTGATGGCAGCGCCATAATGCTCAGCATCAAAATGGTCCTTACCAGAAAGCGCCACCTCGCAAATAACATCAAAAGTGGCCGAGATCATCTCCCGCACCATCTCTACTGGCCCGGTTTGAGCATTTGCTTCAATCCGCTCGCAAGCTCGGTGCGCGGTGCGCGTCATGATGGACGCGAGCGCATTGACATTACGAGCGGCAAAAACAGGCGAGATCGCCCGGCGTTGCCAGCGCCAAGCGGCCCCTTCTGAGGTGAACAGGCTTTGCCCAACCGCAGTGCGCAACATGCGGATGATGACATCAGCTTTGGGATAATTATCAGCATTGGTCAAAAAGACCCGGCGCAAACCTTCCGGCCCTTGCACCATGTGCCATCGCTTAAAGCCCGTTTTGCCAGTAACGATAGGCTGAGTAAAAGCGATCTCAGGCAGAATGCTCAACGCATTCTCGCGCATAGCCCGCAAACTCGCCAGCACGCCCAGCGGCTGGGTGGGCGGTTTTATGGTCGGCGGGGTGAAGCGAGACATGCGTGTCATTTATGCGTATATTTGACGACTATATTTAATCCTGGTAAAATCTTTTACTTTCCAAAGGACTCTACCATGCCGACTTTAAAAAAACAAATTGAGAGCAAACGCCGACCGGTTAATTTGACCATCCGTGAAGACATTCTTAAGGAAGCTAAAGACCTAAATCTGAATGCCTCTCAGGCGGCAGAAGTTGGTTTGGTTGAAGCGATCAAACAGGCGCGCGAGACAGCCTGGCTTAAAGAAAATAAAAAAGAGATTCAAGCTCATAATAAGCGGGTCGAAAACACGGGCCTTTTACTAACTCCCAACTGGAAAAAACCGTAAATGGCACGCTTTGATGTTCATGAATTTCGCAGCTCTGGCGTGCCCTTGGTGTTGGATGTTCAAGCTAATCTTTTGAATGATTTAAACACACGGGTTGTTGTGCCGTTATTTCCACACACCAAAGCACGGTTAGAAACAGCGCCAAAACTAAAACCTGTTTTTCAAATCAATAACAAAACATATGTTTTGATGACAACAGATATGGGTACAGTGCATAAAGCTGAGCTTGGGCCTGGTGTTGTTAATCTTGAACAAGAGTATCGAGAGATTATTGTAGAAGCCTTGGATTTTTTGTTTCAAGGGTTTTAAGCCGCTTGGTTAGAAGAGGCTAAAAACATACCAGTGCCCAATGATGGGCCGGTTGATAAAACTGAACCTTTACAAAAAACTACATTAGAAAACGGTAAATTAAATCAAAATAAGTTTATTAATATTCTGTCCTAGAAAGGCAAGTCAATAAAAATTGCAACTGTTCAACCATTTGAGTCAGAACCAATACCCATCTAGCCGCAACATGGCCTAACCGACTGCCTGTCTTAACGGGGCATCTTGTTTTGGTTTGTCATCAAAGGTAAGGTTATGATCTTTGGCAAGTAAAACCATAGCCCGTTCTGCCATGGCGGTTATTGTCAATAAGGGGTTGGACCCAATAGAGGTTGGCATAATCGACCCATCACAAACATATAAACCTTCATAGACTGTCGAGCTCTCTTGTCCTTCTTTTAAACTGGGCTTGTATATTTGACATTTGTGATTAACAACACCAGTAAGCGCACTGTCTCCCATGCCACAGCCTCCTAACGGGTGGGCCGTAACTTTGCGCCCGCTCATTTCCGATAAAGGATTTTCCTTATATTCACCGCCGAGCCCCTCAATCA
>JANQQH010000174.1 GCA_028285025.1 Hyphomicrobiaceae bacterium
TGGCCAAAGACAAAACCAACAACAAAATTCCCATTTTCATTGCCTTTCTGGCCGCCTTTCTCGCCCTTGTGTCGATGGCTGATGATGAAGCGGCCAAAAACGCGCTAGAGGCGCAAATTGAGGCCTCCAATAAATTTGCCTATTTTCAAGCCAAAAACATCCGCGCCACAAATTCAGAAATAGCCGCCAATACATTTCAATCCACTGGCAACAATGAGCTTGCCCTCAAATGGCAAAAAAAGGCTGATACGTACAACGCAGAAAAAAAAGAGATTTTAAAAGACGCCAGAGCTCAGCAAGCACAGCGCACCATTGCCTTAGAGCGCGGCGATAATTATGGGGTGGCCGTTGCCCTGTTACAAATCGCCATCGTTATGGCCTCAATCTCCTTGATCACAGGCGGTGGTTTTCTGTTGGGTGTAAGCTTTGTCTTAAGCCTGATTGCAGCCATCTTTGTAGCCAATGGCTATGGTCTCTATTTTAACCTGCCAACAGACCCCAAGATGATAGTGGAGAGTTTGGCAAACTTGTCTGGCTAAATACTAGGCTCAGGACCTATTAATCTTATGCGTTCTGTTGGCTTAGGTCCTTACTCATCCAAATACGTCCAACTCACCGCCCCATCAAAGCGGCGTACAGGGATATCTTTTCTATCTTCAGGATCCATCATCTGAGCATTGACAGCCAGGCGCGCCTCAGGACCCTTTTCCACCGCCTCATAATGAGTGCAACACCCACAAACCTTACAATGAAAAAACTCTAACTGGCGATCACCCCAAACATAAGCAGTCAGATCATCCGGCCTGGCAATCACCTTAACCTCGCTTTGCGAGTAATACCCCCACAACGCCTGATAACGCCGACAGATGGAACAATTGCAAGACGTCAAACTTTTTGGCTTATAGGGTATCTCCAGCCGAACAGCACCGCAGTGACACGAAGCTTTTAGCACATCCATCTCACCCAACCTTCCCCTCAATCGCCTCCCAAATCAGGCCCGCAATATCCGCCCCACCAAATTTTGCCACTTCGCGAATGCCCGTTGGTGAGGTCACATTAATCTCCGTTAACACGCCGCCAATCACATCAATGCCCACAAAGATCAACCCCCGCTTGGCAAGTTCCGGCCCAATGGTCACGCAAATCTCTTGATCGCGCGCATCAAGCTCAATCGGCTCTGGCCGCCCGCCCACATGCATGTTAGAGCGCGTCGCATTGGCCGCCGGCACCCGGTTAATCGCACCCACCGGTTTGCCATCCACCAAAATGATCCGCTTATCTCCATCACGCACCGCTGGCAAATAGGCCTGCACAATAAACGGTTCGCGCATGGTCGCCTTAAACATCTCCATTAAAGACGAAAGGTTGGTGTCATCGCCCCGCACTCTGAAAACCCCAGCACCGCCATTGCCATAAAGCGGTTTGACAATGATATCCTTATGCTGTTCACGAAACGCCACCACCTCATCTTCTGAGCGCGTGATTAAAGTTGGCACAGTTAACTCAGGAAAGTTCAACACAAACAGCTTTTCCGGCGCATTGCGCACTTCTGCCGGATTATTCACCACCAGCGTGTTTGGGTGCACCCGCTCCAACAAATGGGTGGTGGTGATATAGTTCATATCAAACGGCGGGTCCTGGCGCAGATGCACCACATCCACATCAGCCAAATCAACCACCCGCGCCTCACCAAGTTCAAAATGATCCCCTACCACATCCTTCACAGCCACATCATTCCCACGCGCCAGAACCTTACCTTCAAAAAAAGACAAATTATCAGGCAAATAATAAAAGAGCTCATGGCCTCTTTTCTGCGCTTCTAGCATCAAGGCAAAAGTGGAATCCCCTTCAATATGCAACCCAGCAATATCATCCATTTGAAACGCTGTCTTTAAGCTCATTTTTTTCTCTTTTCTTTTTTATTAATAACTAGAAGGCCTGCACTGT